>JAYKHH010000501.1:0-4813 GCA_035285265.1 Leptolyngbyaceae cyanobacterium
GCTAGCACCCTGATTGGCACCTACTTAAATGGCGCAGATATGGCAGGAGCTTACCTGCGAGAAGCAAACTTAATGGGTGCTCTGCTGATTGGGACGGATCTTAATGAAGCGGATTTAGCGATCGCCAACCTCAGTCGGGCCAACCTAGGCAGTGCCAACCTCTATGGCGCAGGATTGCGGGGAACGAACCTAGCTGAGGCTATCCTCAGTGGGGCTGACTTAAGGGAAACTGACCTCACGGATGCCATCCTGTATGGAGCCAATTTGAGTAATGCTAACCTCAAAGGCGCAACGGTATCAGCCCAGACTTTAATTGGAGCCAATCTCTGGGGGGCTACCCTACCCAATGAAGAAATTCGGCAGTAATGGGGTGATCCTGGAGGGACACAAAGCCTTATACCCCAATCTATAAGTTTTTCAAATACAAGAAATCAGCACAAACCCCTTGACCTTGTAGCTAACTGCAAGGCTTAGCCTGGATTTACAGACGAGAAATTCAGGAACTGACATGGAAACCTCCACACAAACTCAATTAACCTTCGATACAGGCATCTTCACCGTAGGAAGCACCGGAAAAGTTGGGGTTGACTTTTTATTTGATGGGGGTGGCTACAAAGGGGAACTCGCTATCTTTAGCCTGTCAGGCATGGAAAACTTTCAGCCCGGTTCCACTGAATTTATCCAAGAAGCAGCTCGACGGGCACTGAGTGGTTCTAGCCAAGGTCATGTGGTCATTTCTGACCCCAAAGAAAATGCCTGGTTTAATGGCACCCTAGGTGAAGTGAGTCGCAATACAGCGGGTGAGAAGTACCTAGGCGTCAAAGAATTTATCATGCGCCCCGGCGACAATTTTGGCATCATGTTAGTGCCCAATGGCACCGTAAATGAGGTCTTCAGAAACCCAGCCATCACTGGTAACAAAACCCCTCTCTTTTCCCTGGGCACTGCCAACCCTACCGACAACCTTTACATGGGGCAGATCGCAGATGTAACTGGACAGGGCAGAACCTTTGCCTTTGAAGACATGCGAGTCGATCAAGGGTCAGATAGAGACTATAACGATATGATTTTCAAGCTGACTGGCGCAACGGGTACAGCCGCATTAATGACCACGGTAGTGAGTCCCGGCAAGGATTGGCGAGCTAGCACCGCAGCTCAACCGCTCTTAAACTATGCCAAACAGGCTGGTTTTCGCGCTGGTGTGTTTGAAGTGGGAGCAACGGGTCAAGTTCAGATCGATTATCTCTACGATGGAGGCTGGTATCAGGGACAGCTCGCTATCTTCAGTCTCAAGGGCATGGAAAAGTTTCAACTCGGTTCCACTGCTTTTGTTCAGGAGGCAGCGCGACGCGCTTTGAGTGAGTCAAATCTGGGTCATGTAGTGATCTCTGACCGCACAGAAGGAGCCAAGTTTAGTTACAAGGTAGACTGGGAAGCCACTTTCAACCTCGGTGAGTACAAAGGCATCAAAACCTTGGCGATGGAAGCAGGGGACAAGTTTGCCGTCATGCTTGTGCAGAATGATACGGTGCAGCAGCTTTACACTAACCCTAACTCGATGTGGGAAGGCGGCAAACTCCCCATCTTCTCGATCCCGGAAGCCAACATCGGGGGAACTCCCGTTGGGCAAATGGTGGATGTAGATGGAAAGGGAACCTATGCCATGGAAGACTTACGGGTTGACCGGACTGGCTCCGACAGAGACTATAACGACATGGTGTTCCAAATCAAAGGAGCTCAGGGCTCAGCTCTCACCATGACCAGTCAGGTGAATACCGCTCGTGATTGGCGTGCAACTACAAGCGGTGAGCAGATGTTGAGTTACGCGAACCGAGCTGAGTTTGATAACGGCATCTTTATCGTGGGGCAATCAGGTCAGGTCAGCTTAGACTTCTTATTTGATGGCGGTCACCTCAAGGGTGAAGTGGGGATTTTTAATTTAGATGGCATGGCAGATTTGAATGCTGGCTCCAAAGCATTCATGCAAGAAGCAGCTCGACGGGCTTTGAGCAACTCCGAACAGGGGTACGTTGTGATTCAGGATGTAGTCGAAGGTGCCAAGTTCAGTGCCACCCCTGCTTGGGAAGACAACTTCAACGCAGGGGCTTATCAGGGAGTTAAAACAGTTATGATGACCCCTGGTTCTCAGTTTGGTATTATCCTTTCCCCCAATAGTACGATTCAAAGCGTCTTTGACAACTCCGACTGGTCAGGAGTGAACCGTCCCCTCTTCTCGATGTCAACGGCAAATCCTAGTAATTCCATCCAGGTTACTAAGATGGATACCCTAGGAGGGGGGAGTTTAATCGGGATAGAAGATCTTCGCTTGGATGGGGTTTCTGACCAAGACTATAACGATTTTATTCTGAAGGTTGATGGCGCTCAAGCTGTGGTTGATCTGATGGATCTAAATATCGAAATCCAAAAGGATTGGCGGTTTACAGAGGTGGGCACAGCAATCTTGGACTATGCCAAGGCTCCAACCCAGTTTCGCAATGGTCTTTACACCTACGCCACAACGGGGAATGACACCCTAACGGGTAGTGATGCCAGCGATTACCTCTCTGGTGGCCCTGGCAATGATATTCTCACTGGTTACGACAGCAATGATGTCCTTGTTGGGGGCAGTGGAGACGACATCTTTATCGGCGGCAATGGCAAAGATACTTTGATCGGCGGGCTGGGTAGCGATCGCTTTGTCTACAACGTCCTCAGCGAAGCAGGTGACACGATTACTGACTTTGGCACGGGCGATTTACTTGACTTGCAGAATCTCGTGTTCAGTCTCGGATCTGGGGAGAACACCCTCAGTGGTGGCTATGTTCAATTCAACCAATCCGGTGCCAATACCTTGGTGCAGATTGACCCAGATGGTTCCCTCGGAGCCACAGGGCTGACCACTCTCGTGACACTGAACAATACGATGGCTAGCAATGTATTCGGCAGCACATTGATGTAGATGGGAAGGTAAGGTGATCAAGGAGATAGGACAAGAATTTAAGCGGTTCTTGTCCCATCTCCTTTTTTCTTTATTTCTGCAATTCATACCTCCTATTAGCAGCCCCTAATTTCTGTCGCCAAGACCTAAAGCGGGGTGAACGATAGTTACAAAGTCTAGGTGGTAGAGTTTTTGTGGGTTTTAATCGGAAGAAGTGGTACGAGGAAGAGCTATGCAACGGATGGGCAAGGTAATCAGAATTGGACTCAGTCTGCTGCTGATGCTGAGCATGACGCTAGGAATTGCAGGATGTAACACTGCACAAATTGCGTCCAAGGTCGAACCCTTGCCAGCGGTTGACCCCTTACCTCCTCCTCAACTCCCAGACTGGATTGAGCAGATTAGCCCCACGGGGGAAGCAGAGCCTTTAGCACAGGTGCGGATTCGGTTTAAGGAACCGTTGATTCCCGTAGAGAGTTTGGATAGTCCCAATCAGCAGGAAGCTCTCAAAAAGTTTGAGATGATGCCGCCCCTGCCCGGTCAGTTTCGGTTCTTGACCCCCAGAATGGTGGGATTTCAAGCTGAGCAAGCTCTGCCTAAAGCTACCCGTGTTCAAGTCACCCTGAAGGCAGGATTATCCGATCTCAAGAACCATCGCCTAGACCAGGATTTAGCATGGACCTTCAACACTGAAACCATTAAGCTCACTAACTTGCCCGGAATTGCTAGCCAAGCAGCAAATTCTGAGTCCAATACCCCGGAAGCGATCGCCCTCAAACCCACTCTGGAAATAACGTCCAACGTCGAACTAGACCTGGCTTCCGTCCAAGATCGTACGAAATTGGTACCAGAAGGCGGCAATAAAGCTGTTTCCCTCAAGGTCACGCTGAAAGAAGAGAAGACCGCAGACTTAGGTGGATTCGAGGAACCGGAGGATGCATTTAATCCTGCGAACCGTACCTGGATTTATACCCTGGTTCCTGAACAGACCTTAACCAAGGCAACCCCCTATCGACTGGAATTTAATCCCGGTTTACGTCCCCTGCGGGGTAATTTACCCAGCCAAAATACCTTTGCCACCAAGGTTGCCACCTACGCTCCCTTGCAATTTGAGCAACTGCAATTTGAAGGACAACCTAGTGCTAGTGGTACCTATGGACGGTTTGTGAAAGGCAGTGCCCAGTTACGGTTCAATAATGGATTGGTGGCAGATTCAGCGATCGCTAATATCACCATTAATCCTGCACCGAAGGCTGAACCGCAATTGGTAAAGGCGTATGAAGGCGATCGCATTGTCAGCCTCAACCCCTGGGCCTTAGAGCCTGCAAAAACCTACACCATTACCTTGGGTGCAAACCTCAAGGATCAGTTTGGACAAACCTTAGGCAAACCCGTCACCCTCAAGTACGAAACGGGAGATGTTGGTGGGGACATTTGGGCACCGGATGGTCTCCACATTTTCCCACCGGGCAAAGATTTGCAGCTCAATATTTCTACAGTGAATTTACCTGAGTCTAAATATCAAGCAGCCTATCGCGTGGTGCAGCCGACGGATTTGGTGTACGTAGACTCCGCCTATCCAACCGGAGAAGGCAAGGATTTATTGCCTGACCCTGCTAATTGGCAAAGCTTCAAGGTGCCGAATCGGAAAAATCAATCCCACGAGACGACGGTGCCCCTGCAAAAACAACTGGGTAGCAGAACGGGTATGTTGGCCTATGGTGTCAAGGCTCGCACCAATCGTTATCAAGAGGATGGCCAGCAAAAGTGGCGGGAACCCGCTACCTATGGACTGGTGCAGTTAACCAATCTAGGGGTATTTGCCCAGTGGTTCCCAGAATCGGGTTTGGTGCGCGTCCATCACCTTGCCGATGG
>JAYKHH010000502.1:0-3618 GCA_035285265.1 Leptolyngbyaceae cyanobacterium
AGTCGTTCTACTCCTACAGTCATCAGCAATGTTGACATCTATCAACTCCCTACCAAGCAATCTGGTACCACTAAAAATATACTTTCAGGAAGCAAGTTAGGGTCTAACCCTGCCGTTCCGAACGCAGCAACTAACTCTCCCCTCATTTCTACGGAAGGTTTGGCTAATATTTTGCCGTTGCTGAATCAACTCACTACCCCTGAGCAATCGGTGCGAGTCAGTGTGATTTTCAAAGCCCAATCTTGGTTGCGGGTAGTTGCAGATGGCAAAACAGAGTTTGAAGGGGTACTCCCTGAAGGCACCCAACGAACTTGGGCAGCGAAGCAGCAACTCACCCTTCGTGCTGGAAATGCAGGTGGTGTGTTGGTCGCGGTTAACAACGGTCAGGCTAAGCAATTAGGAAACCCTGGTTCTGTTGAAGAAGTCACGTTTGGCAATACTCCCCAGGCCAGCATACCAGCAAGTCCTTTGCTAACCGCACAAAGGCTTTCCCAATAGATATCCGGATTATAGAGATCCTCTATACAGGTTTAATTTTTGCTTCAAGACTAGCCAAAAAAAGTGAGCCCCTTCCACTAAATATCTTTTCCACAATCGCCTGGGTTCAGAAATAAGCCGATAAAACCATTCTAAGCCTACCTCGCTCATCCATTTAGGTGCTCGACTGAGGCGACCTGCCTCAAAATCAATTGTTGCGCCGATCGCTAAGAAGACCTTGATGTTGGGTAGTTGATCACGATACTTAGCAATCCATTTCTCTTGCTTAGGTGCTCCAACCCCAACGGCTAAAACCGTTGCCCCTGAACGGTTAATCATCTCGACAATTGCTAGGCACTCAGATTCATTCTTTTCAAATCCCCAGGATGGAGAGTGAGCCGCCACTACCATGTTCCTTTGTACCTTGGCATTGATCTTCTTCCTGGCTTCCTGGGCAATAGTGTGTTGAGAACCGAGCAGGAAGATCTTAATGGCTGTGTTGTTGCGGTGAAATTGATAAAAAGCAGGAAACAGGTCAGATCCGGAAACTTTTTCCTTCAGGCGCATCCCCAAAAACCTAGCTGCATAGAGTAATATCTTACTGTCACAGACTCTATAGTCAGCAGATTGATAGATTTGGAAGAATTCTCGATCCGCTTGTAATTTAACCAGATGATCAACATTTGGTGTAAATACAACCCCACTATGAAGTTGATTTAGTAATTCTTTGGTGGACAAGTTATCAATAGAAATGTTCAATATTTTAACTGTTTTCATGGGTTGCCACTGACAAATAGAATTGCTAAGGCGATTACTTGTTCAGAGCCTCATAACAAAATAGTCGATAGTTACCGAGGTAATATCGAAGCTCCAAACTCTAACTGGGTAAGGATGCCAGAAGTCTATAGATGGATGGATAGAGAGATAAAAAACCAGAGTGGGTGAGCGATCACCCCTAGTTGATCTGAAAACTATTTCGTATTAATCCAAATGCATCCTCATGGAAATAATTGGAATAGAATTTCGTGAGAGATTAAGAGTATTAATGTAATTGCTATTGTTAAGACTCAACTACCGAAATACTTGCATAACTTTATTGGGACGGATAACGTTAGTGCGTTCTTTATAAAATCAACATATTACTTGCTGGGGAAATAGGACGTGTAAACCACTAGGTTGCGAAGAGTTAAAGGATTGTAGTGCAGTTAAAACCCTAGTCATCCTCTGGTTTTTATAAATTTTCTGTAAAGAATCAGGGTTTACCCTGGGTACGTGGCACAATTAGGGACTCTGACGGCTTGTGTCGCTTCTTTCATATTTTTTTTCCTATTAAGTTGAGTTTTCATGCGACATCGGTGCTAGATTAAGAGAGTTGGTGTCTGAGGTTTTACAGAAAGCCTTGAAATTTCTTTCTTTGACCGGATACCCCTGGATGCCGCTGTGGTATCTGGAGATGAAGCTGAAGCGGAAGCGGCGATGCGATCCTGCCCTCTCTTGGGTAGATAGATGTGAAGCACCTAGTATGAACTGACCGGCCTGTAACTGATAGGTTTACAGCTCCTTATGATTTCTGTCAGTGCCAGAAAAACGTATTCCTGGCCATTGGCGAAGCTGTAAACTGGGCCGGTCAAGCTCTCATAGGGAGAGACTTGGAATTTTAGATAGCTAGATTAATCGCTCTGAAAGGCTTGTATGGCTAACGAGCGTTTTATGCAGAGGTGTTGCGAACATCCTTTGCTTGCTCTGCCACTATGTCTAGCAAAGCCATATTTTGTTTTTTTGACAGGTTCCTATCAAGAGACTAGTTTGCTTATCTAAACAATAGGCAATGGTCCTTGTGGAAACCATATGGGTTGATCTGTGTGATCAGGCTGGACGGGAAGAGTTTTTCTCCAAGCAACCAATCACAAGCAATTGCATGGTTTACCATGCTGAATTCCTTATATGCTCTTTATCTTTTTCGGAGTTGTTAGATGCCTAAATTGCTCAGCCACAAAATCGCACCCGCCCCCATGCCTGCGGAAATTAGCGTGGTCGATTTGATTGATGGTTACTTCACCGCCTATAACTCAGCTCGTCTGCGGGAAATTTGCCATCTTCTCAGCCAAGAGGTCATGCAAGAAGGCGTGACAGTTGGCCTAAGCCTATCAGGTGCCATGACTCCCGCTGGGTTTGGGGTCTCGGTTCTCAGTCCCTTAATTCGTAATGGCTTCATTGATTGGATCATTAGCACGGGTGCTAACCTGTACCACGACATTCATTACGGGCTAGGTTTAGATCTCTATGCCAGCAACCCATTTGTAGATGATGTGAAACTGCGCCAAGAAGGTCGCATTCGCATCTATGACATTGTATTTGGCTACGATGTATTGCTAGAAACAGATGCCTTTATTCGAGAAATTCTCCGGGCAGAACCGTTTCAAAAGCGCATGGGCACCGCCGAGTTTCATTACTTGCTTGGAAAGTATGTCCGCGAAGTGGAAAAACAGCTAGGGGTAAAGAATTCCTGTCTCTTAGCAACAGCCTATGAGTGTGGCGTCCCCATCTACACCTCTTCTCCAGGAGATAGCTCTATAGGAATGAACGTAGCAGCTCTTGCCCTAGAAGGGTCGCAGTTGGTGATTGATCCAGCGATGGATGTGAACGAGACTGCTGCGATCGCCTACTCAGCCCGTGAATCTGGCATTCCTGGGGTTGAGGGTAAGAGTGCAGCAGTCATAATCGGGGGAGGCAGTCCGAAGAACTTCCTCCTGCAAACCCAGCCCCAACTCCACGAGGTTCTAGGACTAGAGGAACGGGGTCATGACTACTTTATCCAGGTTACCGATGCTCGCCCGGATACGGGCGGACTCTCTGGAGCCACCCCTAATGAAGCAGTCAGTTGGGGAAAAATTGATCCCGACGAACTACCTAGCACCGTTGTTTGCTATACCGATAGCACGATTGCCCTTCCTATTCTCACTGCCTATGTGATTAATCAGTGTCCAGCTCGCCCGCTCAAGCGGCTATATGATCATCGAGAAGCCATGATCGCAAAGCTGCGTTCAGACTATCAAGCAGCTAAGGCAACTCCCGTACCCACTTCTCCTTCCATCCCGACCGTTGTGAGTGTGGCTGAAAAACTGATTAGGCAGCCCGTAG
>JAYKHH010000503.1:0-11376 GCA_035285265.1 Leptolyngbyaceae cyanobacterium
ATGGGACTTAGGCTCAGAGCTTTTATCTGCTAGGGTCGGAGGTGTAGGGCGACTCCAACCATGGCAGTAAAACTGATACCAGTCGAAGCATAGAAAAAACCGGGGATCGCTCCCTCTAGCCCAAGTCACATTCTTTTCAAGCACTGTCCACCCTCCACTCTCACTTCGGAGATAGGCTAAGCATCTGTCAACTCTGTTAATCACCGATGCCCCATCAAGCTGCAATGTCATGCCAGAATTGCAGCTTGATTGATTTATGATGGTTGGCAGGTGGGGGCAGGAGTGAATCCTGTTCTAGGAATTAACGAATCTGTGCGAGTGCTTGATTCGGAAAATCTGGACAAATCTTCGGCTTGTCAAAATTTAATCTCTATCCATTTTGTGGCTTTGAACGACCATCCTCCTGAGGTTGACCGCCTCCTAGGGGCCAGATATTAGGTTTGAAGAGAGCGGGATCAGGGACAATGAAAAGCGTGAATTTTGAGGCAGTTCCTAATTTACTTGAGTAGAAACCGGAATGAAGCGGCGAGCTTTTTTGCAACAGATTGGCTGGACTCTGGCAGCGTTAGGGATTAGCGAGACTGGACTATGCTCTTGGAGCGATCGCTACTCCCAGGCTTTAGCACAATCCACCCCGCGCAAACTGGCCCTCTTGATTGGGATTAATCAATACCCCCAGGTACCCCTGAGTGGGTGTGTCACCGATGTGGACTTGCAACGGGAACTGCTCACCTATCGCTTTGGCTTTCATCCCACCGATATTCTCAGCCTCACGGATCAGCAGGCGACTCGCCAAAATATTGAAACTGCGTTCTTAACTCATTTAACCGAACAAGCCCGTCCGGGGGATCTCGTCGTTCTTCACTTTAGTGGCTATGGGAGCCGCGTTAACCAGCCTACGGGTGAGACAGGGGATCAGATAACTCCTCCTTGCCATAGCCTCGTGCCTGTAGATGGAATGCTGACTACTAAAGGCGAGGGTACTAATCATGTATTGCTAGAAACCCTAGGGTCGTTGCTGCGATCGCTCCCAACAGAATCCGTGATCACCTGCTTAGATGCTAGCTATGGGGCAACTGCGTCTCCTATCTCCTCCTTTCCACCGGGAGTTTGGCGGGTGCGATCGCAACCGGGATTCCCTGTGGAGCCAGCCAGTGAAGCAGAAATTGCGTTTCAGAAAGAATTACTGAAGCGAGGCAAGGCAACCCGCTATCCCAAAATGCAACTGCAAGGATTGGGGCAGTTCCCTGGGGTACTTTTAACCGCAACAGCCGTGCCGGACGCTACTGCGCCAGGGCTAGGCCATAAAGCCTTTGAGGCCCAATGGAATGGCTTCACTGCTGGACTCTTAACCTATAGCTTGACTCAAGAACTATGGGCATCAACCCCTGCGATGACCCTACAGGTTAGCTTTCGTCGGGCAGCTTCCCAGATAGAACAATGGGTCGGCAAAGCAGAACACCCCATCCTTATCGAAACAAAATCTCCAGATAAATTATTCTTGTCCCCTTCCCTTGCTACCAACCTCAACCAGGGAGCAGAAGGCGCAATCATAGCCCTTGAGGAAGACGGCAAAATTGGAAAAGCTTGGTTGGCAGGATTGCCTGCAACGGTATTAGAGCATTATGGGATCAATTCTTTATTGACCTTGGTGCCCTTACCCGGTGAGAGCTTAACAGAGACCCTGGGCACCTTAGCGACCCCGTTAGTTCTACAAGTGATCTCCCGTGAGGGATTATCTGCCAAGGTCAAGCGAGTGTCCGATACCGGGAGCGATCCCCTGCAAGTAGGGCAGCAGGTGCAAGAACTCGTCCGGATTTTACCCCGTACCCTGGGATTGGTCGTAGCCCTAGACCCTAGCCTCGGCAGAATCGAACGGGTGGATGCCACTAGCGCTTTCTCAGATCTGGGATTCTTCAAATTAGCAACGGTGGCAGAACAGCCTGCGGATTATTTATTTGGTCGGGTGCAGGAGACCCCACGTCCCACCCCAGAATCTTCCACCTCAGAACCAATGAAGTCTAGCGAGTTCCCCCATGCCAATAGCAGCGAAGGCATGATGCCTCCCAGCCAATATGGGTTATTTTCCTTGGGGCAATCCTTAATCCCTACAACCATCGGCGATCGCGAGGAAGCGGTGAAAACGGCGGTGCATCGGTTAATCCCCCAACTTCGTACACTTCTAGCTGCTAAGCTCCTTCGGTTAACCGCCAATGAAGGCTCCTCCCGATTAGGGGTCAGAGCCACCCTGGAGATGATTACCCCCCAAGAGCAAGTCATCATGCATCGTGAAACCCGACGGCCTATTCCTTTAGAAGGGCCGCCTAGTTTTCTAGCGTCAAATTCCAATAACCTAGGGGATGGCGTGCCCGCTTTGCCGATTGGCAGTCATATTCGCTACCGCATTTATAATGAGGGCAATCGCCCGGTCTACTGGATCTTGCTGGGGTTAGATAGTAGCGGCAAGGCGATCGCCCTCTACTCCAGTCAAGCGGCTCCCCGTTCAGAGGAGCCAGAAGCTAAGCCAGTGTTGCAGCAGCAGGTAGTTGCCCCCAATGAGACGATTACTGTTCCTGACGCTTCTAATGTGTTTGATTGGGTGATTCGAGAGCCAATTGGGCTGGCTGAAACTCAACTTGTTTTTAGTCGTGCTCCCTTTACCCAAACCTTAGCAGCCTTAGAAACCTCTATCCACCCGATGGGGTCTACTCAACGTCTAGGCGTACCGGCCCATCCTTTAGAAGTGGCGCAAGCCATCTTGCAAGATCTCCATAATGCCAGCACGAACTACAATGCCAGTAACAACGTGGCTCCAGTACTCAGTCTGGCTAGTGATAGCTATGCCCTAAATGTCAATAGTTGGGCTACCCTCAGCTTTATCTACCAGGTGGTGTAAACCGCTTTGAGAACCTGTTTGAAACGTCCTCTCCGGTGAGATGGATGACTAGAAGCTCCCTCATGGGCACGATAGACGCAGCATTTCTGGTGCTTCTAGGGTGGGAGGAGGAGCCTGTTGGAACGTTACGTTACCCGTTTCAAACAGGTTCTGAGGCAATTCAGGCTAAATAAAAAGCTGCAGACCTCCCCAGATCCATGAGAAATCTGCAGCTTCTGGTTTTGGCGATCGCTGCGGAGGCTCGCAAATTGAATCACCTGTCAGCCTTGGGTAGGGGCAGGGCAGGGCACTGCCCCAGACTATCGGTTGAACCCGTTATAGGGTTTGCGATCCCTAGCATTGCCTTAGAAGCCAGTCGTAGGAAAGTTATACCCTACACCAATAAAGACTCCAAGGTCTGTGGTGTCAAAAAATGAGGTGTTGAGCGCTGCGGTTGCTGTTAAGTTGGTAGTAATTGGCACATCAATCCCTCCGGACAACAACGGTCCGACTTCGCTATTATTACCCGTGGAAATTGCCACCCCTCCTCCGATGTACGGTGCGATAGGTACCCCAGTAGCCTCTTCAAGACCAGCAAAGTCATAGGTCAAGGGCACCATAATGGCGGCATCCTCAGCAAAGACAACCGAAGGACGAACGGATAAATCGTTCGTGAGCCCAATCTTGCTCAGAACTGTAAAGCCCCCCCGTGATACATCACTACTGCCGCCTGAGATCCCTATATTGCCACCCACGCCAATATAGCTAGTGCGAGTCGGAGAAGGCTCCAAAGCGGGAACGGCAGGTTCGACAGGTTGAGCCTCAAATTGGGCAACACCTGAGGATTCTCCAGGAGCCGCATTTGCAGGTTTGTCGGTCAGATCGGCAGCAGATCTGCTGCTCTCTCCCATGCGCTGTGCTTTTGAGGTCGGTTCTAAAAGTTGTGGATCAGTTACCTCGGAGACCTGCCAGGGGATGCTGGGAGCAGCGGTCTTTGGGGATAGTTCGACTGAATTTGAGATTGGCTCAGCAGCAGGATTAGGCTGAGCTTGAGCGGGCAGTCCCTGTCCCATCAGGGTTAAGGCGGTTAAACCAACGGGTAGAGTAATTCCTCTGATTAACGTAAGCTTCACAGTAACTCCTCGACAGTCATAAAGGTCGATTAGCTTATGCCGCCACTGTATAAAACTTTGTGGTTGGAGCCCTGCTTCTTGAGGAAGAATTATTCAGAAGTCTTTCTAAAAAATGTAAATGCGATCGCCCTTTTTGTAGGCATTCCTAGATGAGAGCTCATCGTCGGATCTAGGTCTGGGGTTGGCAGGGAAGCTTTACCGTAAACGTAGTACCAACCCCCACTTCACTGTTCATACTAATTTCTCCCTGACATAGGTCTACACATCTTTTGACAATAGCTAGCCCTAAACCCGTGCCAGGAATGGTGCCTACATTTTCAGCTCGATAAAACGATTCAAACACACCAGTTTGATCTTCTAAGGGAATGCCAATGCCTTGATCATGAACTTGGAAGGTGGCTTGTCCCTGCTCGCAGGAAAGTTCAAGGCGAATCAATCCCCCAGGCGGAGAATATTTAATGGCATTGGATAGCAAATTACTCAGAATCGACCGTAGTAGCCTTTCATCAAAATAAGTATCTTCACAGTTCCCTTGAACGGTAAAGGTTAGGACGTACTGTTTGCCAATACTCAATTGAAGATCTCCGATCAGATCCCGACAAAATAGGGCGAGGTCAATGGCAATGGGATTAAATTGCAGTTTTCCAGCATCTGAACTGCCCAGCAACAATACATCTTCTAGCAACTGGGTCATAGTTTTCACCGCAGATTGAATGCGCTGTAAATGTTGAACTTTCCTTTCGTTTGGCCAATTTTGGCTAAAGTGCTCTAGGAGTTCAGAGGAGTTCAGAATCACACTTAAGGGGGTGCGGAACTCATGGGAAGTCATGGACACAAAGCGAGTTTTGAGGTTACTGAGTTCCTTTTCCTTCTCAAGGGCTTGACGAATTTGGCGATCTACATGCTTGCGTCCGGTGATGTCTCGTGCAATTCCCCGATATCCTTGCAAGGTTCCTTGCCTATCTAAAATGGGTGAGCCACTCGTTTCTAAAATAACGAGATGCCCATATTTGTGAATCAGCGTAACTTCCAATTGGGCAAAGGCTTGTTGCTTTTCCGTAAAGTAGGTAAAGATTTTAGAGGATCGCTCTGCTTCATCCGCAGGCATCAGCTCAAACAGATTTTTGCCCAGAACTTCATGAGATTGATAGCCCAAAATATCCTGGGATCTTGGACTCACATAGGTAAACGCCATGTCTGGCCCAACTTCCCATACCCAATCAGTGGTCTGCTCAATCAAGTTCCGAAACTTTTCTTCGCTAACCCGTTGGGCTTCTAGAAGTTGAGCTTGGGCAAGGGCAATACTGACATGGTTCGATAATTGCTGTAAAACTTCAATTTCAAAGTCAGCCCATTGCCTTGGCCTGCTGCACTGATGGGCAATGAGTAATCCCCAGAGATCTTCGTTGAGTAAAATTGGCACGACGAGTTTGGCTTTAACCTCAAACTGTCGTAGATACTCAGCCATACAGTTATCGACTAGGTCGCTCTCAACATCAGGAATTCCATAGACGTGGCCTTGCCCATATTTGTGGAGGTGTTCGGTTGCTAAGCAGTCATCCACAATGTTGTGAGCGATGACAGAATCATAGGCGGGAGCCACCGACTCTGTCAGAACCTTGCCCACGCCAGTTGGCCAAACTCGAAAGATTAAGACTCGCTCTACTTGCAGGAGTTCGCGCACCTCTGTCACCGTGGTTTGCAGGATTTTCTCTAACTGCAAGGACTGGCGAATTTTGAGGACAATTTCCGCCACTGACCGCGATCGCAAACTTTGACGCTCTAGCTCTGCTTCAACTTGTTTGCGCTCAGTAACATCCCGATCCATGCCCCGATATCCCTGAAACTTGCCATCTACGCCAAAACAGGGAATCCCACTCGTTTCTAAAACAACCTCACACCCCTGTTTATGCAGAATTGTATTTTCTAGTAAGGCAAAGGGTTGGCGGGTTGCAGCGATCGCACTAAACAAACTAGAAAATCGCACTGCTGCCATGGGTTGCATGAAATCACAGCGGTGTTTGCCAAGGATTTCATCGGGCGTATAGCCCAAAATATTAATCACATTCGGGCTGGCATAGGTATAGATCTCCTGCTCATCTACCTCCCACACCCAACCGCTCATCGTTTCCGCTAAATTACGGAATTGTTCTTCCAAATGCTGGCGTTCTGCGACTTCATGCTGCAACTGCCGATTCACCTGGGTAAGTTCCTGGGTACAACGTTCTAGTTTGGCCTCTAGCTGCTGATGAGCAGCTTGTAGAGCTGACTCTTGCTGTTGTTGCTTGATCGGGGCTTGGAGTTGCTCAAGGGTTGATCCCACCCCCTCAAGGGTCATCAGTCCTATCAGTTGTCCCTGACCATCTAAAACCGGGAGATGATGAATGTGGTGTTGCCGAAATAGGGATAGAACCGTAAAAACATTTTGATCCCTGGGGTCAGCCAGCGTAATCACTGGACAGGTCATGACCTCAGAAACCTTGACTTCAGCCATGGCCACCCCTGTGGCAGCTAACCGTACCACATCTGATGCTGTCAGAATTCCAACTAGCTGGGATGCCTCCATCACCAACACACAACTGCAGCAAGGATCGGGTGGCGATCCCAACGCATCCACGCCTTGCTGTTCAGGCGCAGGAGACTGCTCCTGAGGCTCTGCAGGTAATTGCAGGTTTGGTAAACCATAACACCCTTGCACCTGCCCCATCAAACTCACCACTTCGATTACTGGGGTGTCAGGAGTAACAGTCAAATAATGACGATCAATAGCATCCTCTAACGTTAGTGAATGAGGTGCTAGTGAATCAGGTGGTAGAGCACTTAGCTGCATGATGAATTAAAAAGACTCAAGTTAGCTTTCCCGCAGATCATCCTTCTTCTATCCTACGGTAAGCGAACTCTAGGGCAGTAATCTTGAATGAGACCCGCTACCCAACAGTCAGTTTAACCTCACCTCGACTCAAGCACTCCTATAACCTTGACTGGGCGGGCGAGCAGCCTCCGCCCAGTCGAGCTATTGTATTCAGGTTCGTTTACTCAACCTCTTTAATCCGAGTTTTTCGTTCCAAGAGTTCTTTCAGAATCAGGGTAATGACCGCGAGAAAGGCTAATAAGACTGCGGCGGAGAAGGCGGCTGGGGATTCATACTGCTTGTAGGCTTCCTCGACAAACAAGGGAAGGGTTTGAGTTTCGCCCGCAATATTGCCTGACACTACGGAAACAGCACCAAATTCACCCATCGCTCTGGCATTGGTGAGAATGACACCATACAGCAGCGCCCACCGGATGGTTGGCAGGGTAACCCGCCAAAAAATTTGCCAATCATTGGCCCCTAAAGTCCTGGCCGCTTCTTCTTGATCCGATCCCGCTTCTTCTAACACGGGAATCACTTCACGGGCCACAAAGGGCATGGTCACAAAGGCTGTAGCAAGTACCATTCCTGGAAAAGAAAAAATGATTTTCAGATCCACCTGCTCTAGCCAGGGGCCAAACCAGCCATTACGACCATAGAGCAGCACAATCATTAATCCAGCTACCACGGGAGAAACAGCAAAGGGGAGATCTAAAACACTGATCACAAAAGCCCGACCCGGAAACTGATGGCGGGCGATCGCCCAAGCTGCACACAAACCAAACACCGTATTCAGTGGTACCACAATTAAAGAGGTAATCAGGGTTAACTGAACAGCATGGAGGAAATCTGGTTCCGTAAGATTCGCTAGAAATGGCCCCACCCCGTCTCTGAAGGCTTCTACAAAAACTGCCACGGTAGGAACTAACAAGACTAACCCCAGGTAAGCCAGCACAATGCCAATCAATACTCCCCGTGTCCAAAAGCCAGGAACTTTCGCGCCCTTTGGCTTACTCATATTTGCGCCCCCAAGCTTGCAAGACGTTAATCGCCACCAGCATCACCAAAGAAATTAGCAATAGCACTGTCCCAATCACCGTTGCTCCTGAATAGTCATACTGTTCTAGTCGTTGGATGATTAATACAGAGGCAATGAGATCCTTAAAAGGAATGCTGGAAGCAATAATCACCACCGAGCCGTATTCACCGACTGCCCGTGAAAAGCCCAGAGCCACCCCCGTTAAAATGGCCGGAATTAAGGGTGGTAACAAGACACGCCAGAAAGTCTGCCAATGAGAAGCTCCCAAACACCAAGCGGCTTCTTCAAGCTCTGGCTCTAGGTCTTGTAAGACGGGCTGGAGGGTACGCACCATAAAGGGTAGAGAAATAAAGACCATCGCCACCCCAACGCCCAGCCGTGTAAAGGCTACCTTAATGCCAAGGGGAGCCAGTAGCGAGCCAATCCAGCCATTATCGCTGTAAACCGTTGCCAAGGTTAAACCTGCCACAGCGGTCGGTAGGGCAAAGGGTAAATCAATGGCCGCATCGACAATGCGCTTGCCCGGAAAATCATAGCGAACCAAGACCCAGGCTGTAAGAGTCCCAAATACCGCATTAATCAGGGCTGCGATCAGGGCCGTCACAAAGGTGACTTCATAGGTAGACAGCGCCACCGGATCGGTCGCGATCCGCCAAAAATCCGCCGGTTTTTCACTGCTTGCCTTCAGGAAAAGAGCGGCTGTTGGCAAAAACAGCATAAAAGACAGATAAAAAAGGGTGATTCGCCAAGGCCAAGAAACCCTAGGGATGCCCTTCAGAAAACCTTTCCAGCCAGAAGGAGGTTTAGGAGCAGCAGAAACAGCCATAATGCTCAATTACATAGCCATTAAACTACGGTAAGTTTACCGGAATAGTGATATTTACATCAAGTCTGGGTATTCTGTCTGTTCCTGCTCCCCCTCTAAAACTCGATTCCTGTTCCACCCAGAATCTGGATCCCTAATTTTGTAGGCGGCTGCTTGTGCTGCTGACATAACCCTCGATTTCACGTTGAATGAACGCTAGGTCGATGAAAGCGCTTTTAGGAGGCTTTCGCTCCGCGAAAGCCTCCTAAAAGCCTGATTGTGCGTGTGCTTCGCGCACGCACAATCAGGCTATCGAATTCACGTTGAATTATTGCTGGGATTTGATCTGGGATCCTTCAATTGAGGCGAAGATTTATTAAGGATGCAATCAGGAGTATCGAGATGACCGATCTACATCAGGCTGTTGTACTGATTACGGGTGCAACGGGCGGCTTTGGACAGGAACTCACCCGCCAGTTATTAATGGCGGGTAGCCGCTTAATCCTGACGGATTTAGATCAGACGATGTTAACGACCTGGGCAGAGACAGCCCAGCGCGATGTTACAACTGGAGAGATCCTTGCTTGCATTCCTGCTGATTTGGCAGAGCCTTCGGGTAGTGAAGTCCTGTATCAGCAGGTGCAGGCGATGGGTATTCCCGTGGATATTTTGATTAACAATGCGGGTATTGCGCTCTTGGGTCGGATGGATGAGGTGCCAGTGGAGAAATGGGAACGGCTCATGCAGATCAACCTACTAGCACCGATGCGATTGAGCGCCTTATTTACATCTGACATGATTGCCCGTCGCAAAGGACATATTGTCAATATTTCTTCAATGGCTGGCTGGTGCGGTTATGCGGGATTGGTATCCTATGCCGCTAGCAAATTTGGTCTGCGTGGCTTCAGTGAAGGATTGTGGGAGGAAGTGAAACCCTACAATGTTCAGGTGACAGCCGTTTATCCCTTTTTTAGCCGTACACCCATTTTGCGATCGCAAGCCTATGGCACCCTGGCAAAGAATTACCAGGGATTTCCCGATCATCTGGCGACTGACCCAGCACAGGTCATGGCAGTGACCCTCCGGGGAATTGTGCAGAACAAACTCCACGTTTTCCCGGATCGCCCAGCACAAACAATTCACCTACTCAAGCGCTTTTTTCCCCAGTCTTTAAACTGGCTCAGTGCTGCATTTACCAGGAGATTCGACGGTGTTGAACGACCCTAATTCCCATCCTCCTCAACCCAACCTTCAAGCATCCGCCGATACACGCCATAAACATTTAATTATTGGGGCTGGCTTTGTGGGCTTGGGAATGGCACAGGCATTGCAAGCCGCGAATATTCCCTATGATCAGGTTGATGCCAGTGATGATATTGGCGGCAACTGGTATCACGGGGTCTATGAAACGGCCCATATCATTTCATCGCGCAAGGTTACACAATTTACCCACTTTCCGATGCCAGATCACTATCCCGATTTTCCCAGCGCCAAAAATATGCGGGATTATTTAAACGCTTTTGCCAACCATTTTGACTTGCCTCAGTCTATCGAACTAAACCGCACCGTCAATTATATTCGCCCCATTGAAGACAATCTCTGGGAAGTTACCTTTGATACGGGAGAGCAACGAATTTATCAAGGGGTCTTGTTGTGTAATGGACACCACTGGTGCAAACGGTTTCCCGAATTTTCTGGGGAATTTGACGGGACTATTATCCATTCCAAAGATTACAAGCACCCGGATCAGCTTCGAGGGAAACGGGTATTGGTGATTGGAGGTGGCAACTCAGCCTGTGATATCGCCGCAGAAGCAGCACGGGTCGGGGCAAAGTCCGTCTTAAGTATGCGGGAGTCAGTCTGGTTGATTCCCAAAACGTTTGTCGGAATTCCAGTCACAGATTTGATTCAAGGATGGATGCCAGAGTGGTTTCAACGGTTGATGACCTTCGTGATTAGCTATCTCACCTTTGGCAAACTAGAAAGGTATGGGCTGCCTAAACCCAGGCATCGGATTTTTGCGAAACATCCCACCTTAAATAATGAGGTGCCCTACTATATCAAACATGGTCGGATCATTCCTAAACCAGGGGTGCTGCGTTTAAATGGGAAACAGGTTGAATTTAGCGATCGCACCTGTGAAGAGTTTGACTTAATCGTTTGTGCGACTGGTTTCCATGTGGCATACCCATTTTTACCACCCGAACTACAACGGGTCGAAGGTTCAATGGTGCAATGTTACGGTGGGGCATTCTTGGATGACTACAAGGGGCTCTATTTCATCGCTTGGGGACAGGCAAGGGGGGGAGTCGGTTCCCTGATTGCCGCCTATGGGCCAGTTTTTACCCGCTTCCTCAAGCTTCAAGATGAAATTAATGTACCCCTGGGTTTAGTCCTCAAAGAAATGGGACAACAGCTACCCACCACGCACCTGTCCGATCCACACCGGATCTTTGGACAGCTTAAGTTAACTCAGCGGGTCTTTCCTTGGATTGTGAAACGCGCCCATCAAGTGGATGCCTGCCATCCCAATTTCAGGAACTGTCCGTTGTCAGCGAGGGACACCCAGAAGCGGGCAATGCACGGATGTTAAGTTTTCAGGACTTATACGCAGTTGGAGGTTTTTGACGGGCAGTAGCCCTTCAAAAACCTCCAAAGCCCTTATTAATTTGT
>JAYKHH010000504.1:0-3685 GCA_035285265.1 Leptolyngbyaceae cyanobacterium
TACCTCAAAAAACTCAAAACGCTAGCAGAACCCAAGTCCGTGAGCTGGGTTCGCAATCCTGAACAGAAGGTGGTTTCAGCGAATCAGCTACTTTTGCTAAAACACTTTCACAGCAACAGTTCCACCCAAGAGATTTGGATAGGTTCTATAGATTCTTTAAAGAAATGACAGGATTAGCCCAACTTTGACCACACTAAGGGTGCTGAAAGATCTACCTATCGGGAGATGTTCTGTGAAATACGAAATTCGTTATAAACCAGCGTTTGCAACCGTGTTTTTAACCTTAAGTCCTGGCGAAACCATCATTGCCGAATCTGGAGCCATGGCTAGCCGCTCGGCGACTCTTTCTATGAAGACGGGATTTTCCGGTGGCTTAGTTCCAGGTTTGTTAAAGAAGTTTTTGGGAGGAGAATCCTTATTTGTCAATACCTTTACAAATCAAACCCAGCAACCCTTAGAACTGGTTTTAACCCAATCCACCATTGGGGATGTGAGTTGTCTGGAACTTAAAGGCGATTCCATCTGCTTCCAGCCTGGAGCCTATATTGCCCATACGTCTGGCGTCAATATGGGGGTGCAGTGGGCAGGCTTTGCTAGCTTTTTTGCCGGGGAAGGACTCTTTAAGCTGAAGCTGAGCGGTCAAGGAATGGTGTTCTTTGGTGCCTACGGAGGTCTCACTGAGAAAAAGATTAATGGCGAGTTTATTGTCGATTCCGGTCACCTGGTTGCCTACGATCCCAGCATCACCATGGCCATCAAAATGTCAGGGGGACTTTTAGGTTCAGTCACCTCTGGGGAAGGGCTAGTGAACCGCCTGTCGGGTCAGGGCAGGATTTACCTACAGTCACGCAGCACCGGTGGCTTGGTTAAATTCTTAACCCCCAAGGTTCGGTTTCGTTAGGTTGAAAACTTGTACTGAGAGGTTTTAGTGAAATGAAGGTAGATATTCTCCATCAACCGGACAGCACCATCGCCCACATTTTGATGGATGCCCAGGAAGAATTGATGACGGAAGCAGGGGCCATGGTGGCCATGACCGACATGAGCGTTAGTACCACCTTGCGGAAGGGGAAAGGGGGCGGCATCTTCGGCGGCATGAAACGAATGCTAGCGGGTGAGTCGCTGTTTCTGTCGGTATTCCGCTCTGGCAATGGCCCTGCTGAGATTTATTTAGCTCCCAAACTCATGGGCGATATTCTGGCCTATCAGTTAACAGAGACGGGCTTGGTCGTGCAATCCACGGGTTATCTCGCCAGTACGCCAGGAGTCAATGTTGACTTGGGCTTTCAAGGGTTGAAGTCCCTATTTTCAGGAGAATCAATTTTTTGGCTGGATGTATCGGGCAGTGGCTTGGTGCTGCTGACTTCGTTTGGTGGCATTTATGAAATCGATGTAGACGGTGAATACGTCGTAGACACAGGACATATTGTGGCTTTTGAAAAAAGCCTAAGTTTCTCCATTCAAAAAGCCAGCTCCAGTTTGATTGGATCTTTCTTAGGCGGAGAAGGATTCGTTTGTTTATTTAAAGGCAAGGGGCGGCTATTCTGTCAAACCCATAACCCTGGTGCTTTTGGTCATCTCATTGGCAGCCAGTTACCGCCTCGGTAAGCAAATTTCAAATCCCTTACGAATCATTGCTTTATATCAATCAGGAGATTTAATAATGACTAGCGAAATTGCGTATGAACTGGAGCATTCTCCAGCCTATGCATCCATGCGCTTGCAACTAAAAGCCAACCAAACTGTTTTGGTTGAGTCGGGTGCTATGGCAGCAATGGATACCTGCATCAAAATGAAATCTAAGATGCAGGGGGGCTTGATGAAAGGTTTAGGACGAATGCTGAGTGGAGAATCTTTATTCCTAAGCGAGTTCACAGCAGAAGGAAAACCGGGTGAATTGTATGTTTCCCCTGGAGTGCCAGGAGATATCCAACACTACTCGCTCAACGGTAATGGTTTAATGATTCAGTCCTCTGGTTTTGTAGCTTCTAGCCCCACCGTAGAAATTGATACAAAATTCCAAGGCTTCAAAGGTTTCTTTAGTGGCGAATCTATGTTTCTGTTAAGAGCAACGGGGACAGGAGATATCTGGTTTAGTTCCTTTGGTGCCATTCTAGAAATCCCTGTGGATGGTGGCTATATGGTAGATACAGGTTATATTGTGGCCTTTGAAGATACCCTGCAATACAACGTTGAAGTCTTAGGTGGTTTATCTTTTAAGGGGTTGAAAACTGGCATTCTAGGGGGTGAGGGGTTTGTCTGTCGTTTTACAGGCAAAGGCCGACTGTGGATTCAAACTCGTCAGCTTTATCCGTTGATTAATTTCTTAAATCCGTTCCGTCCGGTTAAGAGTGATTAGGGCGTTGCCGAGTCGGATTACAAACGACTGATTTGCATCTCGATTGCTAGGGCATGGCACTGCCATGCCCCCACGAAATTCATACATTTAATCAGCGCTGAACAATACCGTTATGCCGATTGAATTACCTCCTGGAACTGCAGCGTATCGCGATGACGACAATCCACCGACCAGTAACCGTCAACTCCTGATGATTTTGGGGGGATTGGTGACCCTGATTGTGGGCGTGATTTGGTTGGTTGGAGTGATGGTCAATCAGATGGTGGACTGGATTCCTCCAAGTGTGGAGCAACAGCTTGGCGCATTGGTGGTGCCTGTATTTGAACGCAGCGCTAAGCCCTCCCCCACCCAAAACACCCTTAATCAACTTCTCGATCGCCTTGAAGCAAAGCTGCCGGATCAGTCCCAGCTAAAACGTGACTATCAAGTTTTCTATATTCCCGATGACACGGTGAATGCGCTGGCGATTCCGGGCGATCGCGTCATTCTCTACAAAGGTCTGCTCCAAAAGATGAAGTCGGAAAACGAGTTAATGATGGTTATGGGCCATGAGTTAGGCCATTTTGCCCATCGCGATCATCTGCGGAGTTTAGGACGAAATCTGGTTTTGCAGTTAGCCTTAGCTGCTTTTTTCGGAGATCCGGGGTCTATTCAAGCGATCGCTAGCTCTGGAATTTTGCAAGTCAGCCAAGCTCAGTTTTCTCAGGGACAGGAATTGGAAGCGGATGAGTTTGGTCTTACTCTCTTGCAAAGTACCTATGGACACGCGGCAGGGGCGACGGACTTCTTTGAAGATCTTAGTAAACAAGAGGGGGTTGACTTAGCTTTTCTGAGGACTCACCCTACTTCCCGCGATCGGGTCGCTAAGCTGAAGGACATGATTCAGAGAAAAAATTATCGCTTGGGCAATAAACTGCCCCTACCAGACACCCTCAAAGACCTCAGCTAGAAAGCGGTATGGCGACTATCGATGAACTGTAACTCTTATCAAGTACGGCAAAATTGTTAAGAAATTAGAAATAGTCGTTACATCTCTTTACAAAATCCCATAAAGACCCTAAGCTACATATATCGGGTAAGCAAATAAGCTTATCCAACATACATTCCAATTTAATTAAGCACTCATCATGACCACTACCCTCCAAAGACGCGAAAGCGCTAACGTGTGGGAACGGTTCTGCGAGTGGGTGACCAGCACTGACAACCGCCTTTATATTGGCTGGTTCGGCGTTCTGATGATCCCCACCCTGCTCACCGCTACCACCTGCTTCATCATTGCCTTCATCGCTGCACCTCCTGTAGACATCGACGGCATCCGTGAACCCG
>JAYKHH010000505.1:0-5975 GCA_035285265.1 Leptolyngbyaceae cyanobacterium
CAGCCTATCTAGTGCAGCGAGGAGGAACTTTTCTATTCGATGCTCAAGGGGAATTGCTCTACGAACACCGCGATCGCGGGATTCTGGGATTTGCTGCGAATATGAGCAATCCCCTATCGTTTCTATGAGAGGTTAGCGTTAAAACAGCAATACCTATAGCGGGCTAAATCCAGGCACTCAATTAGAAATCTATAAGCTCACAGCAAAAAAATACGAATTACTACCTACCGACCAGACTCCGATTGGGTTGCCAGAGATTGAGCTGGGCTTGGGCTATGAAGAAGGGGAACATATCGGATGGCGACGGGAGTGGCTCTATTGGTATGACCCAGAAGGGCATCGCTACCTCACCGATGCGGAACGGGCGGAGCAAGCACAACAAGCGAGGTTAAGGATGGAGGCGATCGCCGCACAGGAGCGACAACAAAAGGGAAAACTAGCCAATTATTTGAGATCGCTCGGTCTTAATCCTGACGACATCCTCTAGACATAGATCGCAGATTGGGTGATTGAGGCCATGATCGCTCTACGTCTGCCAGAAAAACCTAAAATTCTGAAGTTGATCGTCTCTGCTAGCCGCGATCGCACTGCTCTTATCTGGTAATTCCCCCTAGACACTCTCCTTAGATCCAGTTGCCAGGGGTTTCAGGATTATTGGCAGAGCCAGCCAGTTGCTATTTCCGCGTTCTCATCCCAATAATCCCATTGCATCCAACACCAGCCTTCCTGAATCATCCTGGCTTGGCTGTATCCTATCGAGGACTATGCCAATTTGGCATTTCTCAAGAGCATGGCATTAATCGCAACGATTACCGTCGATAAGCTCATGAAAATAGCTCCCACCGCTGGGGAGAGGAGAATGCCGAGGGAATACAATACCCCTGCTGCCAAGGGAATGGCAATGACGTTGTAACCCGTTGCCCAAAAAAGGTTTTGCACCATCTTGCTATAGGTCTTCCTCGCCAAGGTGAGGGCTTTCACCGCATCTAGGGGATCATCTTCAATTAATACTAGATCGGCGGACTCGATTGCCACATTGGTTCCAGCCCCGATCGCAACTCCCATATCCGATTCCAACAGGGCCGCCGCATCATTAATGCCGTCTCCTACAAACGCAGTCGATCCGTCCCGTTTCAGGGTTTTGATCAGATTAACTTTGTCTTCGGGCAGCACCCGTGCATAGTAGCGATCAATCCCTAGATCCTGAGCCACTGTCTGAGCCACAGCTTCGGCATCTCCCGTAATCATCACCGTCTGAATCTGCATTGATTTCAGATGATCGATCGCCTCCCGTGCCCGTTCTCGCACCCGATCGGCCATGGCAATCACCGCCACAGCGTGGTTTTCTTCCATCAGCACTACAGCGCTTTCTCCCCGTTGGTCTGCCTGATAGAGTCCGTTTTGCAAGCTAGAAGAGAGGGGGATGTGCTGGTGGTTAGCCCACTCAGGACGACCAATACGGTAGCGTTTGCCATGAATGAATCCTTCTACCCCTCGACCTGTGACCGTTTTGAAGTCTGTTAGCTGAGGCAGAGCCAAACGGCGCTGATCGGCGGCTTCTACAATTGCCTTTGCCAGGGAGTGTTCAGAGGGTAGCTCTAGGGCGGCAGCGATCGCCAGTGCCTCCTGTTCATCCAGGGAATCTGTATAGATCCGTTGTACGCCAAAGTGCCCTTCGGTCAAGGTTCCTGTCTTGTCAAAGGCAACGGTGCGGATATCTTTAGCCCGTTCTAAGGCTTCCCGATTGCGAACCAAAATGCCATTCTTAGCCGCGAGTCCCGTGGAGTTGGCAATCACCAGCGGAATGGCAAGTCCGAGGGCATGGGGGCAAGTAATCACTAAGACTGTCACAGCCCGGTTAACGGCAAACACCAACGTGCTCAAGGTGAACCAAACCATAAAGGTGATCGTCCCTGCGGCGATCGCAATCAAGGTTAACCAGTACGCCGTTCGATCCGCCAGGACTTGATACCGACTGCGCGATCCCTGGGCTTCCTCCACCAATCGCATAATTTGGCTGATGGTCGTATCTTTGCCGATGCGGGTTACCTGAACATTAACGGAACCTTCCCCATTGACCGAACCGGCAATCACTTCATCCCCCACCTGCTTAGGGACAGGACGCGATTCACCCGTGAGGAAGGATTCATTCACGCTGGTATCCCCCGTGGTCACAGCCCCATCAATGGGAATCTGTTCACCGGGACGAATCAGCACCTCATCCCCAGCCTGAATCTGATCGATGGGCACCTCTTCAACCCGGCCATTCCGCAACCGATGCGCCTCCGTAGGCACTAGTTTAGAAAGTTGTTCGAGGGCACGGCTGGCTCCCTGAACCGAGGCCATTTCAATCCAGTGGCCCAACAGCATTACGTCAATCAGGGTGGCTAATTCCCAGTAGAAGGGCATCCCCTCCAAGCCCAAAGAGACCGCTAGGCTGTAAACAAACGCCACGGTAATCGCTAGGGCAATCAGGGTCATCATGCCAATTTTGCTGTTCAGCTCACTCCAGGCTCCCTTCAGGAACACCCACCCTCCGTAGAAGTAAATAATAATACCAAGGATGGGGCTAATCCAATTAGAACCAGGAAAGGCGATCGCCTGATAGCCAAACCACTCCTGGAGTTGCGGCGCAAAATAGAGAATTGGGATAGTTAGAGCCAGACAAACAAAAAATCGTCGTCTGAAGATGGCAGGGTCATGATGTCCAGGATGGGCACCTCGACCGCTATGGGCGGCATGACCATGATGGGGCGTGGCAGGGAGATCCTGCTCACGGTTAGTATCTTGGCTGGGGTGATGATGATGCTCAGGAACAGGGGTCGGAATTCGATCTCGGCTTTTCATGGTCTTGCCCCTATGGGTCGTACCTAATGGCTGGCTAATGCGGGTTCAGGCTGTTCGATGGGCAGTTGAGCCTGCTTCCAGGCTGTCCAGGAGCCAGGAATATTAATCACGGTTTCAAAGTGGTGTTTTTGCAGCAGACTGGCAGCAATGGAAGCCCGGTAGCCTGTCCCACAGTAGGTCGCGATCGCCTGGTTGGGGTCTAACTCATCCAGGTGGGTTTCCAGATTGGGCACAAAGATATGGGTTGCCCCTGGAACGGCTCCCTGCTGGTACTCGCTGTCACTGCGAACATCGAGAATAGTTAAATTGGCATCCTGTTGGTGGGCATTGAGTTCCTGAACCGTCCATTCCGTTACCCGCTGTAAGGGCAAGCCCGCATTTTGCCATCGAGTCATCCCCTGATGCAGGTAGCCTCCCAGGTTGTCGTAGCCGATGCGGAACAGTTGCTCCGTGACCAGGTTGAGATCGCGATCGCTTTCTACCACCAGTAACAGCGTTTTCTCTGGATCTATCATCCAACCCACCCAATTGGGGAAGGCCGGAAGCAGGGCAATATTCACAGCCCCCGGAATATGGCCACCGCCAAAGGCCAGGATGGAGCGCGTGTCTAGCACGATGGTGTCTGGGTTCCGCATCCGGTCTTGGAATTCCGATGGCGAGAGGGGTTGGAGCGTAGGGACACAACCCTTGATCGGCGCACCTTGGGCATTCACCTTCTTCAAGCGGGCATAGTAGGGGGGTGGCTCCGGCATTCCGCTCATCAGCCACTCGACAAATTCCGACTCACTGCGAGGCTGTAGGGCTGGACTAAATACCCGCTCATTACCAATAGTGCTATGTTTGCGATCGCCAATTGACTTGCCGCAAGATGAGCCCGCCCCATGACAGGGATACACTTCCATGCGATCGCCCAAGGGTACCAACTTGTCAAACAACGAGTGATAGAGTTGCTGCGCTAGCCGCATCTCCGTACCGCCTCCCAACAAATCAGGTCTGCCCACATCCAAATTAAACAGCGTATCGCCCGTGAACACACCGAAGGGTAGGTCTCCTTGTTGAGCGTCAAAAATTAGCAGACTGATGTGCTCAGGGGTATGGCCAGGAGTATGTAATGCCTGTAAGGTCACACTACCTAGGTGGATCTGATCTCCCTCGTTCATCTGCTGCAAATCAAACTGATAATCCTCACTGCGTCCGTTGCAGATGATGGCTCCAGTACGCGCTCTTAATTCATGGGATCCTGAAACAAAATCGGCATGGATGTGGGTTTCGATGGCATGGGTAATGCGGAGACCCAGCGATCGCGCCCGTTGCAAATACACATCCACATCCCGACGCGGATCAATAACGGCTGCCACCCCGGCCTGATCATCACCGATTAGGTAGGAGAGGTGAGCCAATCCTTCTACGTTAACTTGTTCTAAAACGAGTGCCATATCCTGTGCTCCTACGTCTTCACTGCTGCATTGAATACCAGACCCTTCCCTTCAGAATGGCCCCTCAGTCCCGTAATTTTGGCGGATTTTGAAGATTGAGCGGCCCCAGAATGGGGGCAGGTGGTGGATCGAAGCATACCTTCAGAGCTTTTGATCCCTAGATTGCCTGGATCATGGTTTACTTGCCGGTTTACTTGCCATGGTTACTGATTAGAAATACGGCAACACCTGACTTGAGTTAGATTCAAATTGCCTCAATTGACTGAGCTACTCGTTGTACGTTGCGAGTTTGCTTCTCCATCTAGGGGAGTGCCCTGACCCTCCGAATCAGGGGTGGATGTAGGCTAAACTGTGTCCAGATACCTATTTGTAAATGTCTAAAAGTATTGTGGGAAATCGGCAGATCGAACCCATCGCTGATTGACTGTCCCTAACGTGCTAACCAAGGATTGACCCAACCAATGGCAGACCCAAAAAATCACAATGAAGCTGGAGAAGTAGCTCCCAGCACGGTTGAACAACAGGCTCCTAGCGTGTCTGAAGAAAACGCTCCCAGTACCAACTCACCCCAGGCAACAGACATTCCCTCTGCTAATACGCCAGACCCAGAGGTCGCCAACCCGGATGTGAATCCCAATGCCGCTGAGGAGAAGGTTGCCAAAAAAACATCAGGTAAAAAAGCAACGCTTGAATCTGCCAAGGCGCAGGTTGGTGAACAACCTGCAGGGACAGTCCCTGATCAGCCCAAAGCTGCTGCAGGTGCAGCCAAAGCGAAAAAAGAAAAGGCACCCGCCTTGGAGGATAAACCCTTTGCGGAATTTATTCAGCAAGACTATCGACCCGCAGTGCAACAAACCCGAGAAAAACAGGGGATGCAGGATCTAACCTTGGCCTTTGAGCAGCAAAAAATCCCCGTCATTGGTTTTGCCCAAGAGCCTCCCTGCTGGCAAGTCATCGGTCATTGGAATGGGGGTCGCCGTCAATTTAACGTCTATTTCTTCAAGGAAGACATCCAAGGTCAGCGTGCTTTCTCCTGTGCGGACAGTGGCTCAAAGCCCAGCACCCTGGAGCCTTTCTTAATTGATGAACGGAAGATCACCTTAGACTTACTTCTATTGGGCGTTAGTCAACGATTAACGGCTCAAAAATGGCTGGTTAGAAACTAATTCTTTTGATCCCCCATGATCCTTCTCAAGGCACCCACCAGAGGTACCCTGAGAAGGATGGCACTGCATTTGTTCTGATTGGCGAGATGGCGTAACAGAGAACTCTGTCAGGGATCAACCTGGATTGAAAATCTTTTCACCCTAACAAAAATTTTGTGACCTTAACAGGTTGGAGGATGATCATGGCGGATTGCGGGTGTGAAATGAAAGCCAGAAATGCTGCCGAGCGTAGAACCCTGCGATTGTTGCTGGCAATCAATGCAACCATGTTCGTAGTAGAGATCATCACTGGGTTGCGGGCCAACTCGACGGCACTGCTGGCAGACTCCCTCGATATGCTGGCAGATGCAACGGTCTACGGAATTTCATTAGCCGCAGTGGGTGGCTCGAAAGGTAGCAAAATCCGGGCGGCACTTATGAGTGGCACATTTCAGATTACATTGGCAGTCTTAGTTCTCATGGATGTGATTCGGCGATTTGTGTGGGGTAGCGAACCGGAGTCGTTCTGGATGATGGGAGTTGGGGC
>JAYKHH010000506.1:0-6839 GCA_035285265.1 Leptolyngbyaceae cyanobacterium
CGGGAATACTGCCTCGTCCTGTGGTGTAGGCGTCCCGCACCCCCTCTAAACTAATGATTTCCCCACCCGTGGGGAAGTCGGGGCCCGGAATCAGTTCCAACAACTGGTCATCGGTTAAGCTCGGATGGTCAATCAGGGCAATTAATCCTTCCACAACCTCCGAGAGATTATGAGGAGGAATATTCGTCGCCATGCCCACGGCAATCCCGGAACTGCCATTGAGCAATAACAAGGGGAGTTGGGCGGGTAAAACCGTCGGTTCCTGTTGAGAGTTATCAAAGTTACCTGTAAAGTCTACGGTAGCGTCGCCAATCTCCGTCAGGAGCGCTTCATTCCCGATCGCCGCCAACCGAGTTTCTGTATACCGCATGGCCGCAGGGGGATCGTCATCCACCGACCCAAAGTTGCCGTGTCCTGCCAGAAGCGGATAGCGACTAGAAAAGTCTTGTACCATCCGCACCAGGGCATCGTAAACGGCTTGATCTCCGTGGGGATGGTATTTACCCAGCACATCCCCGACCACCCGCGCACATTTCCGATAGGGGCGATCGGGGGTTAATCCCAGTTCATGCATGGCGTACAGAATCCGTCGATGTACAGGCTTTAGCCCATCGCGAACATCGGGGAGAGCACGTCCGACAATCACACTCATGGCATATTCCAGGTAGGAGTGTTGCATCTCTGTATGTAAGGCGGTGGGGATAACCTGGCCTCCTGAGAGCAAGTTCAACTGTTTAGCCATGGGAATCTGAATCCTTTCGTTTATTTGCCAATCTTGATGCGTTTTCGGCTACCCTCACAGGTAGGAAGGTTTGGATGGAATACATTCGGTGTTTTACATCTGGAATTATCCCGCCTGGATGGGGTTGCTGTGTTCCCTTTAGGTTAGGGTAGATTACTTTAATCTTGGATCAAGTCATAAAAAAATCACGATGAAGACCGTTTTAATTGTGGAAGATGATCTCATTAATGCCCGCGTTTTTTCCAAGATCCTGACTAAACGGGGTGGTTTAGCCGTGATGCATACCGAAAATGTAGACGAGGTGATGCGAATTGCTAGGAGTGGCACCGCAGACCTGATTTTAATGGATGTGTCTCTCGCGCGCAGTATGTACCAGGGAAAGTCGGTGGATGGGATTAAAATTACGCAAATGTTGAAATCAGACCCTGAAACAACCCGACTCCCGATCATTCTAGTAACCGCCCATGCCATGCAGGGCGATCGCGAAAATTTTCTCACCCAAAGTGGTGCAGATGGCTATATTTCCAAGCCGGTCGTCGATCATCAAGATTTTATTGACCGCATCCTATCACTTTTGCCTGATTAAATACATACGTACTATCTTAGGCGATTTTGCAAACTTAGCCCGCTTGATACTGCTGCCGTTTTTTCAGTAAGGCAGTTTTGACTCGCTCCGCCTCAGTCTGAATTGCTTGCACAGTGGTAGGGAGAAGCTCAAGCTGGTTGGACTTCCCCAGGGCTTCTAGCTGTTGACAGAGTTGGCTTAAGCTCGTGGCTCCCAAGGATTGACTACTGGATTTTAAAGTGTGGGCGATCTTGGCCAGTTGGACGGCATCCCCCAGAGCGATCGCTTGGAGCATTTTTTGTAGCAATTCCGTTGAGGTCTCCAAGTAAGTATCAATCAAGTCTACAAGGATCATATTTGCGTCTTCCCCTGCGATCGCTTGGATTTCTTCTAACGCTTGCTCTTCAATGGCGGGGCGCTCTGGAACGGAGGCTGGACTACTGAGGTGTTTCCCGATCGGATGGGACTCTTGGAGGGCACTGGCTAGCTTTTCTAGTTCGACGGGTTTGGGAATGAAGTCACTCATGCCAGCTTCCATGCATTTTTGGCGATCGCTTTGCATGACATTGGCAGTCATGGCAATAATTCGAGGGCGGGTTTCAGAAGGCCATAGCTGACAGATTTGTTGAGTTGCCATTAGGCCATCCATCTCTGGCATCTGCACATCCATCAACACCACATCATAGGACTGATGCTGTAAGGCAGCTAAAACCTCTAAGCCATTTTCTGCCACATCTGCTCGGTAACCCAGTCGCTTTAAAAGGAGTAAAGCCATCTTTTGGTTAACGGGATGATCTTCAGCCACCAGAATTCGCAGGGGGTTTCTTTCACCGAGGTGGGGATCAACCTTTGAAAGGTGGGAAGAAGCGGAACTGCTAGAGGTCGGCTGCATACTAAAACCTGAACCTAAAAACTTGAATCTAAAAAAATCAACCTACTTGCATCAATTCTGCTGGGGATAGGTAATCATGCTGAACTTGACCATCTCGGAACCAGATAATCCGTTTAGTTAGCTTAGCAACCTCTGGTTCATGGGTCACAATCACTATCGTAATGCCACTGGCGTTTAACTCTGTAAAAATGCCCATCACCTCCTGGGTGGTGCGAGAATCTAGTGCCCCTGTGGGTTCATCTGCAAGGACTAAAACCGGACGGTTCACAATAGCGCGGGCGATCGCGACCCGTTGTTGTTGACCGCCAGAGAGTTGACTGGGTTTGTTGTGGAGTCGGTGCTCTAAGCCTACTCGTGTGAGTGCTTCCGTAGCCCGCTGTCGTCGCTCTTCTTGGGGAACGCTGGCATAAATCATGGGAAGCATGACATTTTCCAAGGCGGTGAGTTGAGGCAGGAGATGAAACTGCTGAAAGACAAACCCAAGTTTAAGATTGCGGATATGAGCCAGTTCAGCATCTCCTAATTGGGCGACATCCAAGCCATCCAGATAGTAACGCCCTAGGGTAGGACGGTCTAAACATCCAATGATATTCATCAGGGTAGACTTGCCCGAACCCGAAGCACCCATAATCGCACAATATTCTCCCTGTTCTACGATCAGGTTGATATTGGTAAGAGCTTTCACTTCAATATCTCCAGAACCGTAGATCTTAGAGATATCTTCCAAACGGATAATGACAGAAGTTGGCATGGCTCAAAATTAGGAAGAAGAATGTCTTGCAGCGATGGTTTTAAGGTTAGAAACCGTTAGAAGTTACTTGAGAAGTCTCCAATCCCCTCAGCCCCCTAAATCCCCCAATGCTGGGGGACTTTGAATCAATCCGGTTCCCCCCAGAATTGGGGGGCTAGGGGGGCCAACAGGAGACTTTGAATCAATCCGGTTCCCCCCAGAATTGGGGGGCTAGGGGGGCCAACAAAACAGGGAGCATGACATTTCAAACCGCTACTTAGAAACATCGACTGCACAATTTGACTATAGCGATCCTAAGTGATTCCCAAAATTAAAGCAGGTTGTGATGGGGATGGGAATGCACTCAACGGTGATTAATTCCCCATGAATTGACACAAAAATGAGCAGGTGTCGTCGAAGAAGAGCAGTGAGACCTCGTTGCATCCTCGCAATTTCCACCCTTCTATTGATTGAAATCTGCCATGAAACGCTTTTCTTATCTGGGCGTTACGGTAGTGCTGACTTTCTTAGCCTGCACTGCACCTGCTTCCCGACCCTTGATGGCTGTCACACCTGCCCCTCAAAAATTGGCACAAGCTGCAAGTACTCGTCAGGCAGAGGCAGAAGCCCTGTTGAATCAAGGCAAAGCACAGCTACAGGCAAGTCAATATCGGGCTGCTTTGGAGCTATTTTTAAAGGCATTGACTGCCTATCGAGAGGCTCAAGACCGCAAAGGAGAAGTTAAGGCCCTGCGAAATCTTGGCAATGTGTTCTATTATCTGGGCAACTCTACCCAGGCGATTGAGTACTATCAGCAGAGCTTAGCGATCGCCCGCACCACTCAAGATCGAGAAGGGGAAGGATCAGCCCTCCAAAATCTGGGAGCTGCCTATGATTCCCTCGCAGACTATGCCAAGGCAGTAGCCTATATTCAACAAAGTATCCAGCTCTATCGGGATAGCAAAGACCGGGCTGGGGAGGGGCAATCTCTGGGTAACTTGGCGAATGTCTACCTGGCTCAGGGAGATTACCGTCAGTCTATTGAATACAACCAGCAAGCTTTAGCGTTGGCACGGGAAACCAAAGACCGTGAGACCGAGGGCAATACCTTAGGTAATTTAGGACTGGCTTACTATTCCCTGGGCGATTACCCTAAAGCAATTGATTACCACCAACAGCATCTAGCGATCGCGCGCTCCCGCCAAGACCGCTATGTGGAGTCCGCCGTTCTCAACAACCTCGGCAATGATTACCATGCCTTGGGAGACTACGGCAAAGCCTTGGAATCCCATCAGCAGAGTCTAGCTTTGGCTCAAAAAATCGGCAATCGTCGGGGCATTGGGCAATCCTCCAGTAACCTCGGTACGCTTTACCTGGATTTGGGTGAGTTTGGCAAAGCTCTGGTGAACCACGAGAAAAGTCTAGCCATTGCCCGCGAAATCAAGGATCGTCAGGCAGAAGGGCAGTCCCTAGGCAACCTGGGCAATGTTTACTTGGCGCTGAGTCAACCCACCAAAGCCCTGAGCTACCATCAACAACGACTGGCGATCGCCCAGGAAATTGGCGATCAGGCTGGACAAGGCATTGCCTTGAATAACATCGGTAATGCCTACAAGGTTCTAGGGCAGTACCCTGAGGCGATCCAATCGTTTCAGAAAGCACTGATTGCTGCCAGGGCACGGCAAGATCGGCTTGGAGAAGGCTCTGCCCTCGGTAATTTGGGCGTGATTTACCAAGTTCAGAAAAACCATGCCAAAGCCATTGAGCATCATCAGCAAGCCCTAGTGATCGCTCGCTCCATGCAAGATCGCCCTAGCACGGCCATTTACTTAAATAATTTGGGCAACGCTTATTTTAGCGCCAACCAAGCCAGTGCCGCCGAGAAAACCTTACGAGAAGCCCTCCAAGTTTGGGAATCGCTTCGAGTTGGATTAGGCAATAACGACGCGATTAAAATCTCTATTTTTGACCAGCAAGCCCGCACCTACCGCTTACTCCAACGAGTTCTGGTGGCTGAAAACAAACCAGAGGCCGCCCTGGAAATTGCCGAACGAGGGCGGGCGCGTTCCTTTGTAGAGCTGTTAACGCGACGGTTTTCGACGACCACCGCGAGGGATCAGGCAGTCCAGACTGTTAAGCCCCCCACGATTGAGCAAATCAAACAGATTGCCAAGGCCAGAAATTCGACACTGGTTGAGTACTCCATTACCTATGAAGATGTGGAAGTTGACGGTAAAGAGATCCCTAAGGAATCAGCGCTTCTGATTTGGGTGGTCAAACCCAGCGGTGAAATTGTGCTGCGCCAAGTGGATCTCAAGCCCCTCTGGAAAGAACAGAAAGGGGAAACTTTTTCACTATTAGCAGGGGTGGTGTCTCGGAGTCGAGGCGACATTGTGCAGGGGCGTGGCCTTGCATTTAAGGAAAATCCAGCAGCCCTCGCTAGAGCCACCGCCGCAATTCAGTCTCGACCGGCCCAGGCTCGCACGACGCAGAAATTGTATGAATTACTGATTCAGCCGATCGCAGACTTACTGCCTACCGATCCCCAGGCTCGTGTTACGTTTATTCCTCAAGCCTCGTTGTTTTTGGTGCCCTTTGTGGCCTTACAAGATGCCGCAGGCAAGTACTTGATTGAAAAACATACGATTCTCACGGCTCCTTCAATTCAGGTGTTGGAATTAACCCGTCAGCAACAGCAGCGCATTAGCGGCAAAGCCAAGGAAACGCTGGTGGTCGGAAATCCAACCATGCCTAAGGTCTGGTCTAAAGTCGATGAAGCCCCAGAGCAGCTAGACAGTCTTCCAGGTGCAGAAAAAGAGGCTAAGGCGATCGCTGCCCTGTTCAAAACTCAAGCGCTAACGGGACAGCAAGCCACGAAAGCGGAGGTGATCCGTCGGATGGGAACCGCTCGGCTGATCCATCTGGCCACCCACGGTCTCCTGGATGACTTCAAGGGATTGGGAATGCCAGGGGCGATCGCCTTAGCTCCCGATGGTAAAGAGGGTGGCTTGCTGACGGCAGATGAAATTCTGGATTTAAAGCTGAATGCGGAGTTGGTGGTGCTGAGTGCCTGTGATACGGGGCAAGGCCGTTTAACGGGAGATGGGGTGATTGGACTCTCCCGTTCCTTGATTTCTGCTGGGGTGCCCAGTGTGATTGTCTCCCTCTGGAAAGTACCCGATGTCCCCACCGCTACTCTGATGATTGAGTTTTATCAGCAATTGCAACGCAACCCCGATAAGGCTCAAGCGTTGCGTCAGGCCATGCTAGCAACTATGCAGCAATATCCAGATATTTCAGCCTGGGCTGCCTTTACATTGATTGGCGAAAGTTGACTCTCCTCCTTTAGAAAAAGGAGGATGCTAAGGGACTGGCGCGAACATAAAGTCCCAAACTACCCACTCATGACGGGTTCAAAATCATGGCCCTCTCATCGGATCAGGAAGCCTATCTATTCCGCTAGCACCAAATCCGTTTCTCGCACCTCAACCACTGGAGTCACCCGGCATTGGTTCTGTTCTCGTTCGATTTCCACTTGATACCACCAACCCTCATCGCCCTCTCGGCGAGCAATCCTGACAAACTCCATGCCTGTGATCACCCCATAATCCTCTTCATCTTCTACCCGCACCCGTTGCCAGAAGGAGAATTTGGGCTTGGAAATACCTTCAGGTAGTTTGATGGTCAGAACTTGCTCATCCATAATCTCAAATCTCATCCTTAAAATTTAAGTCTTTAATATTGCGGTCATAAGTCCTTAAGTCTCTACTGCCCTTGAGTCAGAGACTTTATGAGCATACCTACTCACACAGATTCAACCTCTGAATCTTAGGTTTACCGTTCGACACCCTTCGATAAGCTCACGGCAAGCCTGACACCTGACACCTGACACCTGACACCTGACACCTAA
>JAYKHH010000507.1:0-9898 GCA_035285265.1 Leptolyngbyaceae cyanobacterium
CACCACCATCCATGTTTTGAACAGTTTTCAGGGATATGCTTATAGTTACAATTAGTTGAGCTCTTCCGCCATTCTACTTAAGGATCGTGGTTTACGTAGGAAGGTTGGATCAGAACCTTCCCATGGGCTTATCCCTGAGATGCTCTCTATAGGGTTTGGAAAGGCTGGAAGGGTTTGGGTCGGGGCACCTTTTAGACCTATGGAACGTCCATAGCCTCAAGTTCATACTTAATCAATCCTGGTACAGTCAGAATTGATTGTCCTCCTAAAGTTGGGTGTTACTGAATGCAGATGGGGTTGTAGATCCACTCTAGTGGTCACCTGCAATCATCATCTCCGACCTCAGCAACACCTACCGTTGATTGCTAACCTCTGTTATTTGGGCGTGAATCTCATGTTGTTTTTGTTCAAATCTTTTTCACAATCATCCGTTCGACGCACCCTTTCAGCAATTGGACTCACAGGTTGCCTGCTGACAGCTCTGCCGACTATTGGCTTGTCTCAGAGCACACCAGGGTTTACTCTTTTTGGAGGTACTAGATCTGAAAATCAGTTGGGCTACTACCTGGATTTTGGTGGCCGATCTAATGGCTGGGATCGTTATCGACTCAGGATTCCCGCGAAAAAAATGAGGTTAGCTGTTGCTCAGTTCTCTATCTCTTACCCAGACTATTACGATGGCCAATTTGATACTAAGGATATTGAGGTCGTAGTCAAAGGTAAATCCGTTCCTTTGCAAGAAGTTAAGTGGAATGCAGAGAATCATGTGATTGAAATTTATCCCCAGGAGCCTGTTCCGGCGAATAGTAGTGTGGAACTTGTCTTTTCTAATGTTAAAAATCCAGGATTCGGGGGGATGTTCTATTTCAACTGCAATATTCTGACCCCTGGTGACGTGCCGTTACTGCGCTATGTCGGAACTTGGATTTTAAGCATTAGTTAAAGGGTTTGGCAGCGATCGCAGAGAATGGGTGAGCGCCAACCTCGTTGCATGATCGGGTGGATGCTATCTCTGTCCTAGGCTTTTCCTAGGGGTTGCCAAGTGTGTTAGTTAATCTTTGATTTTGTGAATGCCAAGCCGTCTAGCTATCTTTAAGGAATATAAGTCACCATGAATGGGTCACAATTAGTTCGTGCTTTTGGGAAACTCACAATAGCACTGGTTCCAGGCTGCTTGATCCTAGCGGGTTGGTTTGTTCCGATGGGGGCACAACCCGATCCAGCATGGAAGGTTAGTCTTCAGTTCCCCCCCGCCCCGAATCGTGGTGCTCCTGCCAGTACGGCAGGAGGAGGAAAGCGGGGTGTTTCCTGTATTCCTAAGAACCAGCTACCGCTGACATCCCTTGTTCCCATCAATCAGGTGGGTGTGACAACTGCTTTGAATCCTACCCTATTTTGGTATGTGCCTCGAACGACTGCAAAGACTGCGGAACTATTAGTGGTGGACGATCAAGCCAATGAACTCTATCGGCAGGAATTTAACTTGCCGGGGGGGGCGGGCATTCTCAAGCTAAACCTGCCGGAAACGGTCGGTCTCAAAGCTGAGAAAACCTACAATTGGCGATTTTCTCTGGTTTGTGATCCCGAAGATCGCGGTGGGAATGAAAGTGTCAAGGGTGCCTTTCAGTATGTTCCCTTAAGCGCAGACTTGCAGAGGTCGCTAGCCAACACAAAGGAACCTCTGAAGCAAGCAGAGCTTTACGCCCAGGCTAGAATTTGGCATGAGACGTTAGCAGTTGTAGCTGAACTGCGGGATGAGCAACCCCAGCAATGGGAAGAATTACTCAGATCCGTGGGGTTAAGAGCGATCGCGAAAGAACCTTTCCTAGATTGCTGCACCGTTCAAAAATCACTTAAACCCTAATGTTTTAGTTCTGTGGGAGCCAAGTTAAAACAGTTTCTTTGGGGATGGCGAACTGTCTGGGTAACTGTCCCTAGTGTCACGGGGCTTGTGATCCTGCTCCGTCTTGGTGGTCTATTGCAGTCTTGGGAGTGGCTCGTTTTTGATCAGTATAAGCGCCTGCATCCTCCTGAGCTTCGGGATAACCGGATCGCGATCGTGGGCATCAATGAAGCAGATGTCCAGAAGCTGGGGCAATCTATTATTCCAGACGGTGTCTATGCTCAATTGCTGCAAAAACTGAAGGCGATGCAGCCAAGGGCCATTGGGCTAGATATTTATCGGGATTTACCCGTAGAACCGGGGCACCAGGAATTAGCTCAGGTGTTTGCCTCCACTCCTAATTTGGTAGGTATTCAAAAAGTAATTGGAGATAGTAGGCGGGAGGCAGTTGCTCCCCCACCGATCCTGAAAGCTAAGGGACAAGTGGGGGCCAATGACCTGATTTTAGACACAGATAATGTGATCAGGCGAGGGTTAATATCCTTTAGAACTCAATCTGATGAAACAATTTATAGCTTCAGTGCGTATCTGGCTCTCCTCTATCTAAATGCCCAGGGAATTCAACCCCAGATTGCTCCAGGTAGCGACAATTGGTTGCAAATTGGTTCAACAACTTTCCCGCCGTTCCACCACAACGATGGTGCCTATGTCCGAGCCGATGATCGTGGTTATCAGGTGCTTTTGAACTACCGAGGGCCAAGTCAGCACTTTGAAACTGTCTCGTTGATGGATGTTTTAGAAAACCGTGTCTCCTCTACCTGGGGGCGAGATCGCATCATTTTAATTGGCTTTGTGGGAGAGAGCTTTCAGGATGTCTTTACAGTTCCCTATACTAACTCTCCCTCCCAGCGTATGGCTGGGATTGAACTCCATGCCAATCTGGCCAGCCAAATTTTGAGTGCAGCCCTGGACGATCGCCCTTTGATTAAAACCTGGGCAGACCCCTGGGAGTGGTTCTGGATTTTCCTCTGGTCTGCGGTGGGAGCGATGCTGATGTGGGGATGGCGGCAGGACAGTAACCACAAGGACTTACTCGTGCAAAGAGGGGTGGGTTTCTCCCTGGCGGTCAGCGGTTTGGTAGGGAGTACCTATACAGCTTTCCTCTGGGGTTGGTGGATTCCAGTTGTGCCTCCTATGCTGGCCCTAGGAGGGTCTGCGATCGCGATTACCGCTTATATTGCTCGCAGCGCTTCCCGGATTCGCAAGACCTTTGGACGGTACCTGACCGATCAAGTCGTTGCGAACCTACTCGAAAACCCCGAAGGTTTGAAACTTGGGGGCGAACGACGACTCATTACTATCCTCACCTCTGATCTCAGAGGTTTTACGGCTCAATCCGAACAACTGCCGCCTGAAGAGGTGATTAAAGTTCTCAATCTGTATCTGGAAGCGATGGCAGATGTCATTACTTACTACCAGGGAACGATTGATGAATTTATGGGGGATGGCATTCTGGTACTCTTTGGCGCACCGACCTCTAGGCCGGATGACGCGGAACGATCTGTGGCTTGTGCGATCGCTATGCAATTAGCCATGAAGGGCGTGAACGAAAAGATGCAACAGTTAAACCTCCCCAATCTGGAAATGGGGATTGGTATTAACACTGGTGAGGTCGTAGTAGGCAATATTGGCTCTGAGAAGCGTGCCAAGTATGGGGTCGTCGGTAGCCAAGTCAACCTGACCTATCGGATTGAATCCTATACCCTAGGGGGTCAAATCCTAATTTCAGAATCAACTTTAACGGCAGCGGGATCTGCGGTAAACATTACGGGACAAAAGCAGGTGCAGCCCAAAGGGGTAAAACAGCCGATCACGATCTATGAGGTGGGTGGTCTGGGTGGAGAATACAACCTATGGCTAGATCAAGTGACAGAGGTATTCTTGGAACTTCTTGAACCACTGCCGCTCCAGTACGCCGTGTTAGATGGCAAGCATGTCAGTGAAGACCTTCTCAAAGGAAGCATCATCAAACTCTCAGCCAAGGGTGCTGAGATCCATACTGAAGATTTGGTTGAGGGCACCTTACCAGCCGCGTTGAGTAATATCAAGCTAAACTTGCTTACCTTCAATGCACCAATAGCAGTGAGCCAAGATATCTACGCTAAAGTTTTAGAAAAACCAGCCGGGAACTCTAGTTTTTATATTTACTTCACCGCTAAACCTGCCGATGTGGAGGCAAAGCTGAGTGCTCTCTATAAGTCCCTTCAGGTTTAGGGTTGGCTAGTTGCTCCAGTTTAGGATCGCTTTAATGCCAGGGTTAACCCATCTGCAATTGGTACTAGGCTCAAACTCACCCGCTGATCCTGACTGATCAGCGCATTGAAGGATCGAATGGCAACCGTTAACGAGTCTTGATCCCCAGGATCTGCAACGCGCCCTGACCAGAGGACATTGTCGATCGCAATTAAACCTCCAGGACGCAGCAGTTGCAGCGATCGCTCGTAATAATTCCAGTAATTAGATTTATCCGCGTCAATAAACGCAAAATCAAAACTACCTGCCTGCCCTTCCGCCAACAACTGATCCAAAGTCTCTAAGGCAGGGGCAATCCGCAAATCAATTTTGTCTGCCACTCCCGCCTGCTCCCAATAACGCCTTGCCACGCTGGTATACGCTTCACTGACATCACAGGCAATGATTCGCCCATCCGGTGGCAGGGCTAAAGCCATACTCAGCGAGCTATACCCTGTAAACACCCCCACTTCCAAAACCTTTTTAGCGCCCATCAGTTGCAGCAGCAGAGCCATAAACTGTCCTTGCTCTGGCGCAATCTGCATCCGTCCCTGGGGATGACTGGCTGTTTCCTTCCGAAGCTGCGATAGGACTTCTGGCTCTCGTAGGGAAATACCCAGGAGATATTGATACAGTTGGGGTTCTAAACCAAGCGTTTGGTTTGACATCAATTTACCTTGAATACTGTTTAATTTGGCAAGGACTGGCTTTGTAGAAAATCAGCGAAGGCTATCAATTCAGCTTTTACTTCAGCTAGTAAGTAAGGTGCTGCCTCTACCAATTGTTGTAATTGAGCTGCATCAAAGTGGAATGCGTAAATATGACGTACCACATGGCGAAATTTACGATATTTGTCCAAACCATCACAACTGATTTCAGAAATTACAGCAGGACGAATACCTGGAATCTCAATAGCCATCTGCTGTAATAAGGCTTGATGCCACTCAGATCCCTGAGGACGGTTTGTATCGACAGTTGTGGCAATCATGTCAAACAGCTTTTCTATACCGTTATAAACACTATGTAGGTTAAGGGCTGTACTGTCTAAATAGAGGTCGTCGGAGGATTGCTGGAACCGTGTCCACCCATCTAGGGCACGTTCTAGTGATCGCTCTATTTCATCTAATTCAGTAATGATCCGTTTCCCTAGCCTTGATAATGGCTCTTTCAAACCTCGATTCCCTCCTGCTCAATAGCTTGTTTAACAGAGGGACGACAATTATCAGGATCTACTAAATCCACTTTGAAATTTGGATTGATCTCAGCCATGGTTCCTACTGCCTGGTAGAACTGGTGATCGGGAATGTCCCAAGCAACTAAGTCAATGTCTGACCAAGGGGTATAGCATTCACGCTGTGTTAAGGAACCAAAGACGACAACCCGTGTTGCTCCAAATTTTTCCCGTAATAAAGCTACAAGACTAGGTAATAATTCCCAGGCTTGCTCCCATCGGGCGATCGCTTCAGGGGATTGCTGAAAATTCTTCCAAGGGTTATAGCGACTTAGCTCTTCGGGTGTGAGTTCTAATGCAGTTTTAGCCATTGGGTGTGACTGAATCCTGATGAATTAACGCGAGGTTTGCTATCTAAAATTTTAGCGATCGCCCCCAACGCCATACTAAGCTGAAATTACGTCTGGAGCATTGACTTAAAGGCGGTCTCAATCGAAGAGGGGCGAAAGATCATGATTAGGGCAATTTTGGTAGTTATCTTAGCTGGATTCTTAGTCGCCTGTGGAGCCACCGTGGCCGCACCCAGCAATCAAGTGATCAGTCAAGCGCTCTCCTTACATCTCACTCAAGTTCAGCAAGAACTGAACCAGCACCTGCCCATCGGATCTGATCAACCCCCTCAATTTGAAATTAAGCATCTAGCGATCGCCCAGAAGAACCCTGTATCCATTGAGAAATTACCGGGCTATCAGATTCAAGGCACCTACGACCTGACGCTAAAATTCCCCAAGCGGCAGGTTACCCAAAAGCAAAATCCGTTTGAACTCTACCTGCAGTGGCAAAAGGACAGCGAATCTTGGCGATGGGCACGACAAACGGGTACTCCAGAGACAGGAGATGTGTGGGTCACGCAATTACTCCAGTAAACTGAGGGATAACTAGCCATCATTGCTGATCGGAACGATAAATTATTTCGTAGGGTCACTGCCCTTCTAATCGGAACGATAAATTGCGTAGGGGCATGGCACTGCCATGCACTGCCCGTCGCTATCGTAGTCACCTGTTCATACGGTCATTCAGCAACACCCCATGACTTCTACTTCTGCCAATCCTGGAAATTCCATCAAACCCCATCAGAAATCCAAAGCCCTCAAGCCTACGAGTCGCCGTCCAGCCAAGGAACTTTGTAGTGAGTGTGGGTTATGCGATACCTACTACGTTCATTACGTGAAAGATGCCTGCGCCTTTCTCAATCAACAGGTTGCTGAATTAGAAGAACAAACCCACGGGCGATCGCGAGATTTAGAGACTCCCGATGATTGGTATTTTGGGGTCAACCAGTCCATGATGGCAGCTCGTAAAACCGAGCCGATCCCCGGTGCTCAGTGGACAGGGATTGTCAGTTCTATCGCCATTGAAATGCTGAATCGTGGCTTAGTCGAAGGCGTAGTGTGTGTTCAAAACACTCAGGAAGACCGCTTTCAGCCCCAACCCGTGATTGCCCGTACCCCTGAGGAAATCCTAGCCGCACGGGTGAATAAGCCCACTCTCTCCCCCAACCTATCGGTGTTGGAGCAAGTCGAGCGATCGGGGATGAAACGGTTGCTGGTCATTGGGGTGGGTTGCCAAATCCAAGCCCTCCGAGCCGTTGAAAAACAGCTAGGGCTAGAAAAACTCTATGTCCTAGGTACGCCCTGCGTCGATAATGTCACCCGCGCCGGACTCCAGAAATTTCTGGATACTACGAGTCGATCTCCGGGCACCGTCGTGCATTACGAGTTTATGCAAGACTATCGCGTTCACTTTAAGCACGAAGATGGCTCAGAAGAGAAGGTTCCTTTCTTTGGCTTAAAGACCAACCAACTCAAAGATGTGTTTGCACCTTCCTGTATGAGTTGCTTTGACTATGTCAACTCCCTAGCAGACTTGGTGGTGGGCTATATGGGCGCACCCTTTGGCTGGCAGTGGCTGGTCGTTCGCAATTCCACAGGACAAGACATGCTGGATTTAGTCCAGGATCAAATAGAAACTCAACCTGTAATGTCCCAGGGCGATCGCCACAACGCGGTACAGCAAAGTATCCCTGCCTATGACAAGGGTGTAACTCTACCCATGTGGGCAGCCAAACTCATGGGAGTCGTGATCGAAAAAGTTGGCCCGAAAGGTTTGGAGTACGCTCGTTTCTCCATTGATTCCCATTTCACACGCAACTATTTGTACGTCAAGCGAAATCATCCAGAGAAACTAGAGGATCATGTACCAAACTACGCCAAACGCATCGTAGAACAGTATCAGCTACCAGACAGCTAACCACGAAATAACCTACCTGTCAGGCTGTTAATTTAGTCCGCGAAGGCGGACTTTTTCCGTGTAGGCGCGGTTTCTAACCGCCTGCTCCGCTAGTTGAACTAGTTGAACCGATAGACTAGTTCACAGCCCATCAATCCTTGCAAACTTCCCATGACTGAAGCACAAGTAGCCCCCTATGGCTCCTGGAAATCCCCCATTACCTCCGACCTGATTGTGTCCGCAACGATTGGGCTAGGTCAGGTCATGCTAGATGGTGAAGATATCTATTGGCTGGAAATGCGCCCTTCAGAAGGCGGGCGGAACGTGCTAGTTAAACGCACTACCGAGGGAAAAACCCAAGACGTAACCCCTAGCCCGTTTAATGTCCGAACCCGTGTTCATGAATATGGGGGAGGAGCCTTTGTAGTTGCTGATGGAACCATTTACTTTTCCAACTTTGCCGATCAACGGCTCTATCGCCAAGCTCACAATTCTGAACCCCTACCCCTCACCCCCATAGGAAATTGGCGATATGCAGATGGCGTTGTTGACCCATTACGAGAACGGCTAATTTGTGTTCGTGAAGACCATACCCAGGCTGGTCAGGAAGCGGTTAACACTTTAGTCAGCATTGATCTGTCAGGGAGCCAAGAGCCTCAAGTCTTAGTATCGGGTAATGACTTCTACGCATCTCCTCGCATCAACCCTAACGGAACTCATCTGGCTTGGATTACCTGGAATCACCCCAATATGCCTTGGGATGGCACAGAACTCTGGGTGGCTGGGATCAATGCTGATGGAACCTTAGGGCAACCCCAACCCATTGCTGGGGGCATCGATGAATCTATTTTTCAACCAGAGTGGTCACCTGATGGTGTTTTGCACTTTATCAGCGATCGCACCGGTTGGTGGAATCTCTACCGCTGGCAGAATGGACAGATTGAATCCCTCCTAGAGATGGCAGCCGAATTTGGAGAACCCCAATGGAACTTCAGAATGTCTACCTACGGCTTTGCCTCTGCCACTTGCATTATTTGTACCTATTTATTGGACGGAGTTCGGCACCTATCGAGTCTGGATACCCTAACAGGCCAGCTAGACCCTATACCTTTGCCCTACACCGAGATAGCAAGCCTCCAGGTTTCCTCAAAAAAAGCTGTGTTTATTGCCGGTTCACCCACTCAGTCTCCAGCCCTAGTTCAGCTTGATTTGGCTACTAGACAAATCGACGTGCTGCGTCGCTCCAGTGACTTAGGGATCGATCCCGGATACTTGTCTGTCCCTAAAGCCATTGAATTCCCAACGGAAAATGGGCTAACAGCCTATGCCTTCTTCTATGCTCCGAAAAACTCTGATTACAGAGCGTCTGAACAGGAACGTCCTCCCCTGCTAGTCAAGAGTCATGGAGGCCCCACTGCTGCCACCTCCACCATGCTGAACTTGAAGATCCAGTATTGGACAAGTCGCGGTATTGCAGTTCTAGATGTCAACTATGGTGGCAGCACGGGCTACGGTCGAGCCTATCGACAACGACTCAAAGATCAATGGGGCATTGTGGATGTTGATGACTGTGTTAACGGAGCACGCTACCTAGTCGAGCAAGGTGAAGTAGATGGCGATCGCCTCGTTATTGACGGGGGTAGTGCAGGCGGCTACACCACTCTCTGTGCGCTTACCTTCCGAGATGTTTTCAAAGCAGGCGCAAGTTTTTACGGAGTAAGTGATCTAGAAGCCTTAGCCAAAGACACCCACAAATTTGAGGCCCGTTATTTAGATGGACTGATTGGCCCCTACCCAGAACGGCGTGACCTCTATCAAGAACGATCTCCCATTTACTTTAGCGATCGTCTCTCCTGCCCCACTATTTTCTTCCAAGGGCTGGAAGATGAGATCGTCCCCCCTAACCAAGCCGAGATGATGGTGGAAGCCCTCAAAACCAAGGGCATTCCCGTGGCCTATGTGGCCTTTGAAGGGGAACAGCATGGCTTCCGTCGAGCTGAGAACATTAAAAGAACCTTAGATGGCGAACTTTACTTCTATGCCCAAGTCTTTGAATTCGAGCTGGCAGAAGCCGTTGAGCCCGTTGCGATCGCCAATCTCTAAGCACCCCAAACTTTTTTTGGACAAACCCCTTGACACCTCTAGAATTTACGAGATATATTCATAAAGCGCGGTAAAGGAGACGGCTCGAAACGCCACTCTCTAAAACCGGCCAGAACCTAGACAACATAATAGTTTGAAAGCCAAATATAAGCACTTATCCTCGTCAAAAATAATTAATGGGTAATAACGATATTGCCCAT
>JAYKHH010000508.1:0-6294 GCA_035285265.1 Leptolyngbyaceae cyanobacterium
ATTCCTGAAGATTCCTGATCGTGAACAGGAAAATCTCGGAGATGGATGCTTGGCAAGGTTGCCAATACCTACGTGTATATACCACTTAGCCCTGTAAGTCTTAGTGATTTCTGAGCTAGCTCTTTAATTTTATTCAAAGTATTAGTAAATATCGTTGAATACATACGTGTATTTACATGAATTCTGCTAGGATAATAACGCCTACCTCTCAAGGGATAGGGATTGTCAAACTACGTATATCTAGGGTGCCTGCCAATTTCCGGTATTCAATCCTGTCTTTTATGGGTTTTAGATTTTTGGCACTGACTACCGTACTCAAAACAAGTCGGCTAGAAGTCCATACCCCTGATTGTGCGGGTTGACAGTGGTATTAGGTAACCAACCCTTGATCAGACACTGTTTAAATTTAAACAACTGCGACTGAACCGCTATGGTTTAACTAAAAGACCCACTATCTTTGACCGGTTTAACCCAGGGGCTGTAATGATGTGGACTCGTTGACCTATGTATCAATCGCTAGATTATCCAGAAGACAACAACTCCTGTAATCTCACCTTAGCCAAGTTGTTACTGCACTCAGGGGCAAGACCTGCTGAGCCTGGGTGCCGACAGTCTTTAGAAGCAGAACTTTGGTTTGAGCGGTGTTCAAACCAGTTATCCACAAGTTTACAAAGAAGCTTTACCACCTTTTTGGCTGCTAAAAATGCAACGCCACCGCTGTTGGCATCCCAAATTGAAGCCGAAATTCTGCAAACCACAGTCAACGACCTCTATGCGGCCTTAGGTAGCGGAATGGTCGCGATCGCCCTTCCTCAAACCAAATCAGAACAAACCCTCCTCAGTCCTTTACTCGATCCCAACCGAAACTCCAAGGTAAACTGCAAAATTTGCCATGTTGCCCCTCAACAGCCTTGTAATCTCCCGTTTTGCATTGTCCTGTCCGCTTCTCGGACTATTCGGTGTGTCTTAGGAGAGGTGCTCTCTGCCTCAGATCTGCAGCTTCTGCAGGCCCGTACCAAACTGATCCCAGCCCATACCCACCCTACGGGTCTAGAGGTTAGCTGTTGCGGTGTGATGGATCGGGAGGGTGTGAGTTGCACCCATACCAATGAGCCATGTTTGGAGCAAATGATCTGGCCCCTTATAACCCCCCAAGGGCTGTTGGGATGGCTATTGGTCTGCACTCCCTGGCCTGAAGCTATGCAGATCAGCAATCCTACCTCTCACCTCCAACTGAGAAATAGGCTGATTGAACAATTTATTCAAAGCTGTACCTCTGTATTGCATCAGCTTAGGCTGGTGCAAACTGACCGAATCCAATCTAAAAAACTAGAACTGCAGAACCGACAGTTGATGCGAACCAATCAACTCAAAAGTGAGTTCTTAGCCAATACCAGCCATGAGATTAGAACGCCTCTCAGTTCAATTTTGGGTTTTACTCATTTTCTACGCGAGCAAGGTTATAGCCCAAGCAATCTGCGTCACCAGGAGTATCTCAACATTATTCTCTCTAGTGGCCAACATCTTTTGGCCCTGATCAATGACATTTTAGATCTGTCTAAAGTGGAAGCGAATCAACTGGATCTGCAATGGGAAACCATTCATGTTGCGGATATCTGTAAAAGCGTTTTTGATCTGCTAAAAGAAAGAGCTGCCGATAAGGGCTTAGCACTCCGCCTCGATATCAATCCTGATGTCACTACGTTTGTGGCAGACCCACTACGGCTGAAGCAAATGCTATTTAATTTGCTATCCAACGCCTTAAAGTTTACAAACCGAGGTTCTGTAGGGCTACAGGTAAGAGTTTCAGAGGTTTTCCTGCATTTTACTGTTTGGGATACGGGGATTGGGATTGCGAAAGAACAGCAGAAACACCTGTTCCGTCCTTATTCTCAAATTCTGAATTCTGCAGTCAGTCGAGATGAAGGAACTGGATTGGGGCTAGCCTTAACCCAAAAATTGGTTGAACTGCATCGGGGTTGGATAGAAGTTAACTCAGAACTGAACCAGGGCTCGCAGTTTACTATTGTGCTGCCTTTGAATCCGCAGATTAAGACTGGCAAGGGGAAGGCAAAGGTTTTATTTCCGGAGAAATTCCCCGATCCTATCTCCCTCAATCCTATCCCTGGGATGCCAGCCAGCAAGAGTTTGCTCCAGCCTATCAGAGAACAGGAGCCAACCAGTCCTGGGCACAGCCCATTGGCCTACTCTCTTACCCAGTCTGTCTACGAAAGTAGGATATTAGTCCCCGAACCGGATCGTTCTTGGCCTATCTTACTGGTCGAAGACCACCCTGCCAGTGCCAAGCTGATGATGGCTCATTTGGGACAAGATGGCTATGGGGTAACTTGGGCGAAACGAGGGCAGGAAATGTGGCAGGCTCTAGAAACTGCCTTTCCAGGTTTGATTTTGATGGATATCCATCTGCCGGATATAGATGGTCTGACCTTGCTAAAACAACTGCAAGCCTATGAGGCTTATCGCACGATTCCGGTTATTGTCCAAACTGCTATGGCGATGATGGGCGATCGCGAAACTTGTCTAGCTGCCGGAGCAACGGATTATATTTCTAAGCCGATTGATTTTAAGGTATTGGCTCAATTGGTAGCGCAGTATGTAGGCAAGAAAAAATCTTGATTCCGGGTGAAACCTTCACAAATATTTCACTTTCTGGCTCTAAATTTAAGGGTTACATCAGAACCTTAATGCTGGGGCGATCGCGAATGATGCCTAGAGTGAATGCAGAAGATTTTCAGCTCCATGTAGAACTTGTCAGTTACGCTCTGACGTTACAGAATCAAAGAATTGTAGATCAGTTGAGCCGTACTTTAATTCAGCTACTAAGTGCTGAATATACAGAGCATGTCTTAAAGGCATCTGCTCATCAACTGGCTGCGAGTGATCCAGAAGCCTATCAATGGGCTTTACAGCATGTGCGAGCCTTAAAGCCTTTGGCCGTAGCGAATTAATGAGTACCCAAGCTCTGTAGGAAGACTTTTATCTAGGACAAGTTAGCAACACCCTAGACAGTTTGCGATCCCAGACGACAGAATACTTGCTCCATCCTGCTTCTAGTGGGAAGCACTGAACAAGGTATCCAGGATTTTAGCTCTTCTTTAAAAATCATCCGGACGATTGAAGGAAGCGATAGACTGTTCTCTATCTAAACTGTTCCCTATCTAAACTTCAGTTGTTTCAGTCCTTCTTACAGAATCGCTCAGATTCCCATCTCACAATTCAGATTCACACCTCACAATTATGTGTGCATCATTAGCACAACCCCCCCTCAACCTAGGCATTCCGCCCTTGGAGCCCAGCGGTTCCCTCATCTTGGTTGTGGATGATGATAAGACCACTCGCAAATTACTGTGTCGATTTTTAGAAGCAGAAGGATACCGCATTGCCGCAGCCTCTAATGGAGAGCAAGGCTTGGAAGCCTACGATCGCCTGCATCCCAATGTGATTTTGTTGGATGCTCAGATGCCTGTTATGGATGGCTTTAGCTGCTGCGATCACCTCCGTCAATCCTCCAGGTTTGAACATACGCCCGTCCTCATGATTACCAGCCTTGATGATCAGCAATCCGTTGATCGGGCTTTTGAAGTAGGTGCAACTGACTACATTACTAAGCCCATTCACTGGGCGGTCTTACGTAAACGTCTCCAACATTTGATCCGCCAAAGTCGAGCTACCGAAGTGTTGCAGCACCTCAATCTGCAACTAGAAGCCCAAGTTCAAGAGCGCACCGCTCAACTCCGACAAGCCCTGGACTTTGAAGCCAGCCTGAAACGAATTACCGATAAAGTTCGAGATAGTCTGGATGAAGATCAGATTTTGCAAACCGCTGTACAGGAATTGGCATCCCGGCTCAGGGTAGATGCTTGTCATACAGCCCTCTATGATCTGGAACTGACAACTGCCACCATTATCCATGAAGACAGGGTTTGGTGGATGCCCAGCCTGAAGGGCAAGGTCTTGCAAAGAACTGATTTTCCGGAACTTTACAACCAACTACTTCAGGGGCAATATGGGCAGTTTTGTGAAATTTCCCCCGATCAAGATGCAGATCAAACCAGGGTATTAATCTGTCCCATGCTGGACGATCAGGGGGCGTTGGGAGATTTGTGCCTCATGGATCGCCGAGAGACTAGCTTTGATGATCTGGAAATTCGTCTCGTCCAACAGGTGGCTAATCAGTGTGCGATCGCCCTGCGGCAAGCTCGGCTCTATCGGGCTGCCCAAGTCCAGGTGAAGGAGCTAGAAAAGCTCAACCAGCTCAAAGACGACTTTTTATGTACGGTTTCCCACGAATTACGCACCCCCCTTTCTGCCCTCAAGATGGGACTTCAAATGCTCAGTAGCACGTTGGAACAAGATAGTGATCTAAACCTGAAGTGTCAGACGATTGGGAAATATCTACCCATTTTGCAAACTGAGTGTGATCAAGAAATCCGGCTTGTCAATGATTTATTGACGTTACAACAGCTAGAAGCAGGAGAATACCCCCTAGAGCGCACCACCCTAGAGCTGCAAGCTTGGCTGCCAGAGATTCTAGCATCCCTGCAAGAACGGGCTTCCACCTTAAAGCAACACCTCAAACTGGATCTACCTGCCTCCCTTCCCTGTCTTGCGATCCATCCCTTTAGCTTAGAGCGAGCTTTGACAGAACTGGTTAGTAATGCCTTGAAGTACACGGCAGCCAATCAGGAAATTGTAGTGGCAGCCCGGACAGAGTCCGAGATGTTAGAGATTAGTGTCTGTAACCCCGGCGTTGAAATTGCCCCTAGTGAGTTGCCGCGAATTTTTGATAAGTTTTACCGCATTCCCACCGCTGACCCTTGGAGCCAAGGAGGAACGGGTTTAGGGTTGGCTTTGGTGCAAAAATTAGTGGGCTATTTAGGGGCCTCTATTCGAGTTGAGAGTGCCGCAGGTCAGACTTGCTTTACGATTGTTCTCCCCTTAGAGGGTGTTTGAAAAGGGGAGCGTGACGTTACAAAATCTCGGATCACGCCTCCGAGAAAAGCCTTCCAAGCCTCATTCGACCGTGGGTAGACATCGAGATCGGGGTCATTCATCTCACCGTTGGGGACTTTTCAAACACCCTCTTACAGCGGTTTTCAATGGGGTAAACCATAATTTGCTAGGCTGTGGGCAGCCAAGTTGTATCAACCTTCTTGCAAGAAATCTGGAAGAGGGGGAAATCCCAAATCCTGAAGAGGGCCACCACGAAGGGATAGCCCCGACCCATCCCAACTCTAAAATCCAAAATCCCCAATCCAAGATCTAGGAGATCGCCTTGTCTGTTGCAACATCTGAATTTTGGGAACAACGCTATCAGGAAGGAACAACCCGCTGGGATTTGGGGCAAGCCGCCCCTACGTTTGTGAATTGGTTGCAGTCTCCCACAGCCCCACCTCCCGGTCGGTTGGCTGTTTTGGGTTGTGGGCGAGGCTATGAGGCATTGCTGTTTGCATCCTTTGGGTTTGAGGTAATGGGGTTTGACTTTGCACCCTCTGCGATCGCCGCCGCCACATCCCTCGCCACCTCCACCCATAGCTCTGCTCAGTTTTTACAACGCGATATTTTTAGTTTGACCGAGGAGTTCGCGGGAGCCTTTGATTATGTGGTGGAACATACCTGCTTTTGTGCGATCGCTCCAGAACAACGTGCTGCCTATGTAAATCTAGTCAGTTCACTCCTCCGGCCCGGAGGAGAGCTGTTGGGACTTTTCTTCACCCACGCTCGTCCGGGAGGGCCACCCTTTGGCAGCACCCCTACCGAAATCCGTCAGTATTTTGAACCAAAATTCAAAATTCTTGCCCTAGAGCCTGCCCTAGATTCCGTTTCCAGTCGCCAGGGAGAAGAACACCGAGGACATTTTCAGGTTAAGTAGAAAATTTTAAGTACTCTGGTTCAGGATCAGTCAACAAGTCACACAAGAAGGAAATCTAGATCGATCTGAACTCATGTTTCTGCAGGGTCATGCCATACTGGAAAAAGCAAAATGACCTAAAACGTCCCTGAAGTCTGCATCCCAGAGGGTAAACCGTGATGGTTCAATCTTTACCCAAGCTGCTCACCATCGATAGTTTCTTGACCCACTATGGCGACAGTGATTATGAGCTAATTGATGGGGAATTAATCAAGATGGAACCAACGGGGCCACACGAGCAAGTCGCTGCTTTCATTGGGCGGAAACTGAACGTGGAAATAGATCGCCAAAACCTTCCTTACTTGATCCCGCATCGATGTTTAATCAAGCTACTGAGCACCGAAACTGCATTTCGCCCTGAT
>JAYKHH010000509.1:0-4620 GCA_035285265.1 Leptolyngbyaceae cyanobacterium
AAAGCCCTCTCTATTTTAGTCTCTAGCCCTCCGACTCGGTGGAGTGGGGAGTAGGTTTCCAGACACAATGGATGGATGAATCCCCCTTAGTTAGCTACGGTGTCTCCACCAATCCTCTCAGCCCCCACCCCCCAATTCTGGGGGGTGGGGGCTGATAAAGTCCCCCAGAATTGGGGGATTTAGGGGGCTAACACAGCCTGAAACATAAAACAAAAAACTTGTGTATACATGACAACCCTTAGTTAGCGGGGAGTCAGTTTAATCCCCAGATGCTGGCGAACTGTGGTGTAAACAACCGAATAACTAATACATAGACCATGTTCCAGGTTTAACCACTGCACGATCTCATCATAGCTTTGAAAATAGCCCGGTTGTTGGAGGCGTTGCTGTAGATCCGCCATTACATCGGCAGGGATGGCTCGATGTCGTCCTGTACGGTCTTGGGTTTTCAGCAGTTTGCTTAGTCCACCTCGGCGATAGCACTGTAGCCACCGTTGTACGGTAGTGCGATCGCGCCCTAGGGCTGCAGCCAAGTCAGTTACCTGCTGAACAGTACCTGTTTTTAACCAATAAAGAGCCAGCGCTCGCTCTTTAGCACTAGCAGTTTGCTGTTGCTTCAACAACGTTTGAAGTTGCTCAGCCGTTTCAGTGATCTCAATTTGAACAACTTTAGACATCTCTGTGCCCTCATCCCCCCAAATCCCTTCCTTTCTGCTCAGGGCAATCCTTTTTCAAGCAGAAAAAAGAGAAGAAATTGACTGTATTGGGTAGGAGCATGGCAGTGCCATGCTCCTACAGAGCTTCTAAATTCTGAGTATGATTGCATTCATAACTCTAATTTTCAAAGACTAGGGGAATGACAACGGTTACGGTTGTGCCTGCATTCACTTGGCTGCTCACTGTAATTTGCCCTCCATACACTTGCACTGCTTGCTTAACAATGGCTAACCCTAAACCAATTCCTGGGGTACCCGGAAGGGTGTTAGTATTGCTAGCTCGATAAAATTGCTCAAATATCTTGCTTTGCTCTGCTATAGGGATACCAATCCCCGCATCCCGAATCCGGAAAATAGCTGCTGTTGGCTCATAGCTAAGTTCTAAGCACACCTCTCCCCCGTTCGGTGAATAGGACAGCGCATTAGTCAGCAAGTGAGAGAGAATTTGCTCTAAAAGGAACAGATCTGCGTAAATAGGTTCATGGGCAACTCCTAATTGCACAAACAGGAGTTTAGCCTTGCTCTGAGTTTGGCACGAGTAGCGCTCAACTAAGGTTTGGCAGAAATGGCTCAGATTAATGGGCACAGAACTCATCTGCAAGCGTTGAGTTTGAGTATCCGTCAGCGTCAAAACTTCTTTTAAGGAATTATTAATTCGCGTTGCACTCTCCCGAATCATCTGTAGGTACTTGGATGCTTGGGGATAAGAAGATAGGGTACCCCCTGGTAGGTGCTGCGGGTGTGGCGATCTCCGATTTAGGCTGTCATCTTCCCATGCCTGCTCAGAACAACGCACCGGGGTAACCTGGCTCGAACCTGGCGCAGCAAGGCTACAGGCATTGGCTGTTTGGAGTAACTCAGTGGCCGTAATAATGACACTCAAAGGATTCCGAAACTCATGGGCAATCGTAGTAATCAGTTGAGATTTCAGAGCACTCAATTCTTCGGTCTGCGTCAGGTTTTCGCGTAATTTAAGTTGCAAGTCAAAGAGTTGTTGATTGGCTGCTCTCAAATGGGCAGTAGAGGCTTGAACCTTGGCTTCTAGTTCTTGATTTAAGGTGTGTAGAGCGGCTTGAGCGGTAAGGCGATCGCTGATTTCCTGCTGCAGTTGTTCATTCTTGGCCTTGAGTTCGGCTTGTAAACGACTCATCTGCAGTTGATGTTTGACCCGTACTAAGACCTCTGAAACCTCAAAGGGCTTGGTGATGTAATCATTCCCCCCCAGTTCAAATCCCTTCACTTTATCTAGGGGCTGATCCAGAGCCGTTAGAAAAATGATCGGAATCTCACAGGTTACTGCATGGGCTTTTAGCTGTTGGCAGACCTCAAAACCATCGATCCCTGGCATACAGACATCGAGCAGAATCAAGTCCGGCGGCATCGCTTGGGCAGCATTCAAGGCCATTTGCCCGTTGATCACCTTGCGTACCTTATAGCCATGCTTGGTAAGGGTATAAGATAACAGGCGTAAATTATTGATCACATCATCAACAATTAAAATATCCGCCGAGCATTGTGCATCCTTAGCTCCCATCGTGCTGCTGACTCCTGACTGTTCCCTGACTAAAGCAGAACCTAATGATGATTTCTGGCAGATCCGAATCATGCTCCCATTGACGCAATTCTAGAGCCTGATCCCTAGAGCTTCCAGGGTAATATCTCGTACCAAAAACGCACGCTAATATGAACCTAAGCCATCAACCTACGTACAGCAGTTGAGCATCGCCCTCTCAGTAATAACGTACCGCCAAACAGGCCAGAGGAAAGATGAGGTATTCCAGGAAAAAGAGTTTCCAAATGAACTGGTAAAACGCGGTCATGGCCCGCTGATCTTGTAGGTTGACTTTGAGGCTCCAGAACCAGAGCAAGCCTAGGGCTAATAGATGGGTAGTCGTGAGCAGGAAGGGATTGACAGCGGGAAGTTGCAGCACCCCTGCGATCGCCATCCCCCCGTAACAGACACTCAACACCCAACGCGCCAAATTAAACACGGCTTGTGGCCCCAATCGTAGGGTCAACGTCCTAATCTGGTACTGGCGATCGCCCTCCATATCCGGAATGTCCTTGAGCACGGCGATCGCAAAGGTGAAGCCCAATACAAACCAGGTGAGCGCCCACACTGCGGGCGGAATTTCAGGTAGGTATAGACCTGAGCGGGAGTCTAAAACCCAAGTAAAGTGTAAAAATAAACCCAAATTCACAATCACGCCCCGGACTGTAAAAATGCACAGAGCTGCCCAGAACGGAAACCGCTTGAGTCGAACCGGGGGGAGAGAATAGGCAGTACCGATGATTAAACTCAGACCTACGGTTGCTAAAAGCCACGGCCCCTGCAAGAAGGATAGGAGCAGGGCTAAGATTCCGGTCAGGATGACAATGAACTGAGCCTGCGATCGCGATAGTTCACCAGAAGCCAAGGGAAGATGGGGCTTGTTGATTTGGTCAATGGCAATATCCTCTAACTGATTCAAACCCACGATATAAACATTGCCGCTAAGACAGGTTACTAAGGCTCCTAGAAGGAATAGCCAGCGATCGCCTAAGTTGACCGTCGGTAAGAGCGCTACAGCAATGCCATACAAGCCAAACACACTGAGACTGGTGCCAAAAATTGTATGAGGGCGGGAAAACTGCCAGCAGGCAGATACCCAAGATCGCGATCGTTGAGCCAGATTCTGAGGTTGAGCAGGCTGATTTTGATCCGCAGATTTTTTTGGAGGAGAAGTCTGGCCCATGAATACCTTCAATCAAAGTCCCGTCTGATTGTATAGGACTGACGCCCTAGCCTGCGGTTGCCAAGTTCGCCTGACTAACATAGCTAGTCCGTTTAACCTGGGTTTCCCAGGTACCATCAGGATAGAGCGTTAGCAACCGAAATCCTGGTTGCTGGGTTTGGTCTAACGAAAATCGACTACTTTTAGGCTGAAATTGCATACAGGTAGAAGGGGTTCCTAAATACCAGACTTCCTGACGCTGGTAGGCAAATTCTTGATGAATGTGACCAAAGATAACCAGCTTGATTTGTGGATGGCGATCAATTACAGCAAAAAATTCCTCTGAATTTTGGAGCGTGATCGTGTCTAACCAGTCTGAACCGACCCATAAGGGAGGATGGTGGAGGGCAATCAACGTGGGGTGGTTTCCCATCTGATTGAGTTGAGTATCTAGCCAAACCAGGGTTTCCGAGGATAGCTGACCATGAACTTCACCCACAACCCCGGAATTGAGTAGCAGAAAGTTCCAGCCCCCTGCGGTAAAATTTTTTTCAGGCAAAATGAAGGAATTCTGCAAGACTTGCTCCATCATCGGCAGAGAGTCATGATTTCCTGGCAACCAGTAGATCGGTCGCTCCAAGGGGGTCAAAGCCTCCTGTAGATTGCGATAGGAGTCTGCCGATTCATCCTGGGATAAATCTCCGGTCAGCAATAACAGATCGGGCAGAGGCTCAAGTGCTTTGAGATCTTCTAGGACTGCTTGCAAGGATTTTTGGGTTACAAACCCCTTGTGTATTTGATCAGGGTTGGCAAACAGATGAGTATCTGTAACTTGGGCGATACGGAGCGAATTATTTTTCATCAGATCCTATAAACTTCGCAATACATCTTTGCAACAATTTTAACTTTGCTCTTAGCTCTGACTGTTAATATCTTAGTCAACGTTTAAGGGGCTTTTTGCGATGACTCAACCCTCCCTTTCCCCTGATGATTTACCTTCAGTTCAAACAGCACAACTTGATATCAGCTTACGCCGACAATTAGAAGATGCGATTAGCAAATACTTTTATCAGTCCTGTGATGGTGTCACTCAGGGGTTATTAATTAGCTGTGAGTGGTATGTCATCAGCGATGCCAGGGCTCTCACCCTTGTAATTGAATGCCCTGACATGGTAACCCATCAACGTATT
>JAYKHH010000510.1:0-4142 GCA_035285265.1 Leptolyngbyaceae cyanobacterium
TGGGTTTTGGCTTCTAACCAGTCTGCTAACGGGACATCGTGCCAGCCGCATAGGTTAATGGCAATCCTGGCAATCCGGCCCGTTGTATCGGCGGGGCCAGGGGTACCAACCCCTAAAGCAATGGTCTGATGGTGGGGATCAAGCTGGGCGATCGCTCCCACCATTGCTTCCAATACTGCCTCTGGGGTAGCAGGTTGGGGAGTTGGAACCGTTAAGGACTCTACACAAGTTCCATCCTGAGTAAAACGACCCAGCTTGATGGCTGTGCCTCCCAGGTCGATACCCATAACTTGAGAATTCCCCACAATAGTCCCCTAGAAGTGTGTGGCTAGTTTACTAGTTTCCAGGCTCTATGGGTATTGGGAGTACCGATAGTTGCACTGCAGCGAGATGGACGATGATTCGTTAGAAGAGAGCTACTAGTAGTCCTAAGCTTAGATCTGTCAACCCGCCTTCTAAGGGCATGGCACTGCCATGCCCCTACCTAACTAAGGTCGGTTCATTAACGCCAAGGTCTACTAGTAGTGTGCCATAGTGAGCTGATCTAGCCATGATAGTAAATAGCCCGATGGAATCAAGTGAGAACTTCCCTTCCATCGGTCTGTTTAACTGGATTTAATTGGCTACTGGTAGTCGGAACTTTACTCTGTAATTTTCAAGGAAGTTAAGAACTTTGAAAATTCGCCCTTAGATTTTTGGTAATCCTGAGTGATTTTCTCAAGCGCAGCTTGAGAAATCTCGCTATTGTCGTACTGCCTTTGGGCTAATTCAAGGGTTAGCTTTTTAATTTGATAGTCTTGTTGCCGGAGGGTTCCTTCAACAGAACCTACCCAATTGCGGAAGCTCAAATCTTGAGTTTCCCAATCGGTGTTGCTAACCTTAGCAGCAGCTTTACTTTTTTCGGTCACTTGCCGAAAATTTGTCAGAGCTGCATCAATTTGTTGTATCCGGGTTAAGGCAGTCTTGACGGGAAACCTTTGGGTTAGGGTATCCTGGAGCGGCTCGTCGGGATGGACGAGTGGAACAGCAGGGTTGCCAGACTGAGCGATCAAGTGACGCAGAGGTGAGGTCGAGGGGGATAGGTGTAAACCTGCTTGGGCATTGGATTGCTCTAAAGGTAACCGTAAGTAGCTAAATCCTGCAATCCCTAGGGTAATTAACCCTGCTGTGATTAATGAAGAGAACTTGAGTTTCATTAGAAAATCTCCCAACACACACACCGTACTTGCTAGAGCGGGTCGTCCTAAACAGATAATATTTCTGGGGAATAGGATGCAAGGCACCCATTCTGAACTTTTTTAGGCATACCCTAGAGTTAACACACTTGTAATAAATCCATGAATGCTTTAAGGAATAGGAGCTGGTTGTACCCCCCACAATGGAGTTAGAGACTGCAACCCTTTTGGGATAGCGATTCCATGGGGTTTGCGGGGAGCTTGTCCTGTAAAACTTATTAAAGCTCTCATGAACTTTTATGAGTGGGCTGGTGCTCTTGTAGATTAAGACGCTAGTTGGGGGTTTTCTGGTTCCAGTTTTCTCGGCGTAATAACGGATTAATAAATTCGTTTAGCCCCTCACCAATCAGGGATAACCCTACTACCATTAAGGTCATCGCAAAACCTGGAAAAAAGGCAGTCCACCAAATCCCTGTAGGGAGAGCATCCAGTGCCTGTCGTAGATCATGCCCCCACTCTGGTACTTCTTCGGGCAGACCTAAACCTAAAAAGCCCAATCCCCCTAAGGTTAAGATGGCATCTGCTGCATTGAGGGTGAAGAGAACAGGAACGCTCTGGATCACGTTCAGAAATAAATAACGGGATAGAACTGTCCAAGTAGAGGCCCCCATTGCTTGGGCTGCTTCAATAAATAACTCGGTCTTGACACTGACAGTATGATTACGGACAACTCGATAATATTGCGGTATGTAGGAAATGCTCAGGGCGATCGCGGCATTCAACACGCCCCGACCCACTACAAAGGCTAGGGTGACAGAAAGCAACAACCCCGGCAGGGTATAGACGGTATCCATTAAGAACACCAAGACCCGATCCAATCGTCCCCCCAGGTAGCCACTGGCTAACCCCAAGGGCACCCCAACGATTAAGCTCAGGGCAGTTCCTAGCAGAACGACTTGGAGGGCTGCTTGAGTTCCAAATAGAGTGCGGGAAAATATGTCATAGCCCTGGCGACTGGTACCAAACCAATGCTGAAATGAAGGGGGCTGGTGAATCGGGTTACTCAAGGATTCTGTGGGATTCTGCACCCACCCCCACGACTGCAAAGCAGGTGCTAAGACAGCAATCAGAATAAATACCAGGGTAATGACTATCCCCACCGCCATCATTTGTACTGAAAGGCTAGGGCGTCCAGAAAACCGTAAAAAACCAGGTAGTTTCAGCTTGGTAGAGGTCATTAGCAGTCAGCCGTGAGCAATCAGCATCTCATCATAAACTGAAAGTCAATCAATAGGCCGCAGGAATAACCGCTACACAGTCACCAAGTCTCTAAATTGCTCTTTTTCGTATTCCCTTTTTCGCATTCCAGGGTGCGATCGCTCTCGGTTGGGGTGAGCCTACAAAACCCAACCTGCTTCGTTCTTGGGAATTAGCTCTTGAGCGAGATGATGGGTTCTCCTAAAATCCCTAGGATAAGATCACCTGTACTTCCCCTTGAGGAGTTACACACTTGTCAAGAGATCAGGAAGTTGGTTATTTTTTAAGCGCCACAATCCTCAAAAAACAGCCAACTGCATCATTCCTGTTCTCATTACTCAGGAGGCTGAATGATTATGCGGATTGCCCAGATCTCTCCATTGTGGGAAAGTGTACCGCCCCCTGCCTATGGTGGCTCTGAGCTAGTCGTGAGTCTACTAACCGATGAACTGGTTCGTAGAGGTCATGACGTTACCCTATTCGCATCGGGGGATTCCATGACCCTTGCCAAGCTAGAGGGGATCTATCCCAGTGCTCTGCGATTAGAGCAGGGGTTCCAAAAATATCCCATCTACGAGATGTTGGAACTGATGAGAGTGTACAACCAGGCCCAGGAATTTGACATTATTCATTCTCATATTGGCTATGCAGCCTTGCCCTGTGCCAGTTTAGTCAAAACCCCTACAATTCACACCCTGCATAACCCAGTTTCTTCAGATAACGAGAAGCTATTTAGCTATGCTCGCCATCAGCCCTATGTCAGTATTTCCCAGGCACAACGATTGGCGATGCTGGAGTTAAACTATGTGGCAACGGTCTATAACGGCATTGATGCAACCCAGCATCAGTTTTATCCGCAACCCGACGACCCTCCCTATCTGGCTTTTCTGGGCAGGATGTCGCCTACTAAAGGAGCCCATTTAGCGATCGCGATCGCCAAGCGTTCTGGCTGGCACCTGAAAATGGCAGGAAAAATTGATCCGGAGGACATTCCCTACTTTGAGCAGGCTATTAAACCTCAGATTGATGGTCAGCAAATTGAATACTTGGGTGAAGCCAATCACGCTCAGAAGAATGCCCTCTTAGGAGGAGCAGTGGCTACCCTGTTTCCGATCACTTGGCAAGAACCCTTTGGCTTGGTGATGGTGGAGTCCATGGCCGCAGGAACACCTGTGGTTGCGATGGCAAAGGGATCTACCTCAGAGGTAATTATCCATGGCAAGACTGGTTTTCTGTGTTACAACCTTGAAGAATGCCTCGCAGCCATTCAGCAAGCTGCTCAGTTAGACCGCTACACTTGCCGGGATCATGTCCTCCATTACTTTAGCGTCCAACAGATGGTGGATGGTTATGAAAGAGTTTATCAAAAAATATTACTGGAACGGTATAGTCAAAATGGCCAGGTTCGAGGCTTAGATAGGAGTCGCATGAGAGACGGCAAATGTGAACTCCTATGAACTTAGTCCAGTTTCTTGCCTAAAGATTGCAAAGTTATATAAGCCTTTCTAGCCTTCTGCAACTTTTTACAAAAATTACCTTAGTCCCTCTTGTTAAAAGGTTGCATTGTAAGAAGATGGGGTCTGACTCTCAACTAAAGAGTCAGCAAATTAGTGTTTAATTTTTATCCCTGCAAGATGCAGGTTGGTAGCCAAATTTTTTTGGTTGATCGGGATGTGCTGTTGGTAGCTTGCTTCCTCCAGGATCAGCTCA
>JAYKHH010000511.1:0-2714 GCA_035285265.1 Leptolyngbyaceae cyanobacterium
CTGGGGTTTCAGCAAGATAGGGTTCATCTCAACTCTGGGTATAACCCCTGCTGCCCATGCCTGTACCGCCTGAGCATGACCAATCTCTCCCCCACTCGAAGTGACATAGGCATTTAAAGCCATGTTCTGTCCTTTAAAGGGAGTGACCCGCCAACCCCGCCGAGATAAAATTCGACAGATGGCTGTCGTAATTAAGGATTTTCCAGCGTGGGAGGTGGTACCCACAACCATGATGGCTTTCATAGGGAAACTTTAGAGAGTAGGGTTTGGATGGGAAGATGCAATAAGATGCCAAAGAGCTAGCTAAAATTGCAGGAATTGCAACCAACGGTTCAGGGAATTATAGAAGTGATCTAGCCACGAAGCGGTAAACCCAGAACTTTCCTGGTTTTGCCATGTTTCTACAATCTGGCGACCTAAGGGGGTGAGTCGGAAGCTATCCGTAAGTCCTTGACCATCCACCTCTCGCCGTAACACGCCGACTTGAATCAGCCATAACAGAGAACTTTCTGCAGCGAGTTCGGAAATACTGCGTTGGGTGTAGTGATGGTCTACACCCGATTGGGCGGCGATCGCTTGTAACGAGACACTGAGCGATCGCATCGTTGTAAACAAAGGCTTTTGAAAGGGAGAACAACGGATGGCGCGTTCTGCTCTGCGGATGGTATGGCTAGGATACTGAATCAGCTTAGTCGGTTGGGGCTTAATGGCAGTCATTATGCGGCAGTCATTATAGATTTCGATGGAAGTGCGGCACTTAAATGCTCAATATCCAATAAACATCTATCTTATGTTGTTTCTTCTGGAAAGATTGATTAACTAGGCGATTTCCAGAAATAAAACGCTCCAGGAATCACCGATGGGACTGATTTTCTAAGGGTCTTCCTAGAATAAGATCCTCAATTCAGGTGGCGATCGCCACGGGGATCTGAATCCAAAATTCCGAACCTTGTCCGGGTTCTGAGAGACATTTTAAAAGACCTCCGTGTTTTTCTACAACAATCTGATAGCTAATCGAGAGTCCTAGTCCTGTGCCTTTGCCAACAGGCTTGGTGGTGAAGAAAGGATCAAATAGTTTCTGCCGCACGGATTCTGGCATCCCTGAGCCATTGTCTCGAATCCGAATCAAGATATGTTGGCGGGTTGGGGACTTTTCTTGAAGGATCTCGGTCGTGATCGTGATGGTACGAGGCGCAGGTCGATCTTCCAAGGCATCGATCGCATTACTGAGAATGTTCATAAACACTTGATTGAGTTGCCCTGCATAGCACTCCACCACGGGAAGTTCCCCATACTGTTTAATAATTTGAATTTCTGCTTGATTGGGTTGGGCTTTGAGACGGCTTTGGAGAATCAGCAGCGTACTATCGATGCCCTCATGGATATTGACAGGTTTCTTATCCGCTTCATCCAACCGGGAGAAGTTGCGTAAGGAGAGGACAATTTGCCGAATTCGCTCTGTCCCAATCTGCATGGAAGACAAGAGTTTCGACAGATCTTCGATCAGAAATTCTAGATCAATTTCCTCGGTACGTTCCTGAATGGCTGGCACGGGGTTGGGGTAGCACTCTTGATAGAGTTTAACTAAACTCAGTAAGTCTTGAAGGTAGTTGTTGGCATAGGTCAGATTGCCTGCAATGAAGTTGACAGGATTGTTAATCTCATGGGCGATGCCTGCCACCATCTGACCCAGACTGGACATTTTCTCGGTTTGTACTAGTTGGGCTTGGGTTTCTTTGAGCTTATGGACGGTCTCAATTAATTGTTGCGCTTGAGATTGGGCGGCACGAGCGGTGGCGCGGGTCTGGGCATAGAGTTCTGCTTGATCCATGGCGATCGCCAGTTGATCGGTCACCGCTTGCAGCAACTCCACCTCACTCTCACTCCAAGGTCGGGAACCCCGGCAATGGCTACAGACGACTGCTCCCAGTTGACCAGAATGGGTTTCTAAGGGCAGTAATAATTGCGAAGTAATCCCCAAACTGGCTAGTAAGCTTTGAATTCCCGGTTCCAAATTGGAGTCATTGGCAATATCTCCACTTCGCATCATGTCCTGGGTCATGATGCGTTGGGCGAGGGGCAACACTTGGGCAGCAGGTAATTCTCCCATCAGGGCAGGCAAATCTGGATTTCGCGCTTCATGGGTAATGGTAAGGCTGGGCCGTTCGGGATCGGGCCAGCACCACAGGAAATAACACCGATCAATTTGCAACAAGCTGCGGATTTCATTCACAGCAGTTCCCAGAATTGTGTCTAGGTCTAGGGAATTGCGAATCTGGTTCGCTAAGCGCAGCAAGAGGGCTTCCCGACGGCTGAGCAATTCTTCCCGTGCCCAGGTGCGGTCAATGGCAACGGCAATGCTATTGGCCACCCATCCTAGGAGGTTTTGGGTAGCCTCGGTGAGGCAGTGGGTACTAAAGAGGGCTAGAACTCCTACTAGGCGATCTTCTACGATCAGGGGATAGCCAGCAAAGGTGGTAAAGCCCTCTTGTTTTAACCAGACCTTGGCCCCGATACACATGTCATTGTTTACATCCTGGCTGATATAGGGTTGGCGAGTTTGGGCAATAAAGCCAATGATCGAGATACCAGGAGAAATATGAACGGGGAAATCTTCGGTGTGGCTATGCTGCCCTGCGATCGCCTGTAGCTCTAACAGATTGCTGGATTGGTTAAAGCTCCAAATCCTCACAAAAGCAGCATCCAGGTAGATA
>JAYKHH010000512.1:0-3098 GCA_035285265.1 Leptolyngbyaceae cyanobacterium
ACCCGCAGATTTCCTCCTACCCGATGAACCTGTGGAAAGTAACCTTCAACCTTTGCTAGCTGCAGCCCTACGCGAGTCCCTAGAATTAGCTGGCTTAATTCTTCAGTCAGCCTTAATCGCCTCCAACTTTGGGCTGTGCGCCACGGTCGATGATAAAACCATCGTCAAAGCGCCTGATTGGGTTTATGTTCCATCCGTTCATCCGCTGCCCCAACGAGAAATTCGCCGGAGTTACACGCCTCATCTGGAAGGGGAAAAACCTGCGATTGTCATGGAATTCATCTCTGCCACCGAGGGAGGGGAATACTCCATTAATCCTCACTATCCCTATGGAAAGTGGTACTTTTACGAACGTATTTTGGCAGTTCCTGTCTATGTGATTTTCCATCCACAAACAGGAGTACTAGAGGTTTATGACTTAGTGGAGGGTCAATACCAATCTCAATCTCCCGATGAATATGGACGGTTTTGGATCGAAGCCTTCAACCTATATTTGGGTGTATGGGAAGGGAGAAAAGCAGAAATAGAAGGCTACTGGTTACGCTGGTGGGACAAATTAGGGGTTTTACTTCCTTGGGGAAGTGAACTCATCGACCAAGAACGCCAACGCACTGAACAGGAAAAACAGCGAGCCGAACAGGAAAGGCAACGAGCTGAGCAAGAAAAACAACGAGCTGAACAGGAAAGACTACAAGTGGAGAGATTGACAGCACAATTGCGATCGCTCGGTGTAGACCCTAATCTCGGATCTTGATTTTAGTTGATTCAAGATTTAATTGGCACCAGGAGAGACGTGCGATCTCACCCCCCTTAAAGGCTCCTATGCCCCCCAAAAAACCCAGGGTAGAGAAAGCTAGGGCTATGAGCTAGAGGAAGCAGGAGAGGATGAATCTAAAGACTGCTGAACAGCACTGGGGGCAACGGGCATGACCAAAACCTTATCCACTCGATTTCCATCCATATCCATCACTTCAAACCGCAACCCACCCCATTCAAAATGGTCAGCCGCAATGGGGATGCGACCTAGGTGCAGAATTACTAAGCCACCCAAGGTATGGTAATTCCCCTTCTCTTCTCCAGGGATTTCCTCAATTTCAAAGATTTCCTTGAATTCATCAATGGATAACATCCCATCGAGCAACCAAGAACCATCTTCGCGCTGAATGGCCTGGGGTTCTTCTTGGGAATCAATCGAAGGAATATCTCCGATAATGGCTTCTAGAATATCGTTAAGGGTCACCAAGCCCTGAATTACCCCGTACTCATCGACCACGAGGGCAATATAGGTACTCGCTTGCTTAAATAGCTCCAGCACTTTCAATGCGCGGGTACTTTCTGGAATAAAAAGCGGCTGGTGTAAACTCTCTACAAGGTTAATGGGATGTCCTGACAGAACACGACTGAGAAGGTCATTGACATGGACGACACCCAAGACGTTATCCAGTCCCTCCTGACAGACTGGAAACCGAGAATGGACACTTTCAATAATTTGTTTTTGGGTTTCTTCGTGGGAGTCTTCCAAGTCAAGCCAGACAATATCAGGTCGAGGAGTCATTAAGGCGCTGACGCGGCGATCGCCCAAGCGAAACACCCGTTCCACCATATCTTGCTCCACTTCCTCAAAGGTTCCTGCTTCAGTTCCTTGCTGAATCAAGACCTTGATTTCTTCTTCCGTCACCTCTGGTTCTGTTGAAGGGCCAATTCTCAGCAGGCGTAAAACCAAGTCAGTGGAGCTACTCAATACATGAACCACCGGAGAACTTAGGTTTGCCAGCAGCCGCATCGGCACAGCGATCGCCGCCGCAATTTTTTCAGGATGGTGCATTGCCAAGCGTTTGGGCACCAATTCACCAATTACGAGGGATAGGTAAGCAATACTCACTACCACGATCCCAAACCCTAGAGCATTGCTATAGGGAACTAAGAACGGAATTACCTGCAGCATGGTAGAAATTTTGCTGGCGATCGTGGCACCACCAAAAGCGCCTGTGAGGATGCCAATCACCGTAATCCCGACCTGAACGGTGGAGAGAAACTGGTTGGGTGAGTTCGCTAGTTCCAGCGCTACACGAGCTTGAGCATCTCCCTTATTGGCGAGTTGCTGGAGACGGGCTTTACGAGCCGAGACAATGGCCAGTTCCGACATCGAGAAAATGCCGTTGAGAACCATCAATGCAAGGATGATTAAAATTTCGACCGCTATAGAGGGCATGCTGAATTTGTCTAGGATTGTGGCACGTCATGCCTAATTGTCTTATGTATATGTATGTTAATTATCAGATCTTGATTTCTGAGTGAAAGGCTTGAAAGGTACATTTTGACTCCAAACAATAGGAGTAATGTCCCCAACCCACACAAACCCTAGACTCAAAGGCTCTAATCCCCAATACCTTGTAAGAATCCGCTACAGTTCAACAGTACAACTATCTTTAGGGGAGGATCCACCTTGGCCTTCCACGAGCCCACATCCAGTCACCCTCTAGAATAGTAAAGATAGGTAACGACCTGGACGGGTCGCTCTTCTTGACGCTTCAGTATCTGCAGAATTTATGGCTTTCTCATCAATTATTCGAGCGATTGGGCGATCGCCCCTGACGGGGGAACTGTTGAATAAACTCGCTCAGCAACAAGTGTTGAAGCTGACTGGAGTTTCCCGGTTACCCAAGGGGTTAGTGTCTTCGGCCCTTGCCCAAGCGAAGCAACAGAACTTATTGGTCATTGCTGCCACCCTAGAAGAAGCAGGACGCTGGACGGCTCAACTCGAAGCGATGGGCTGGCAAACCGTTCACTTTTACCCTACCTCCGAAGCCTCTCCCTACGAACCCTTTGATTCTGAGGCGGAGATGACCTGGGGACAGTTACAAGTATTAGCAGATTTGGTAGGTGGGGAATCCCCACCTCAGAATTTAGCGGTGATTGCCACAGAACGTGCCCTACAGCCCCATTTACCCCCTGTGACCGCCTTTAAGTCCTATTGCCTTACCCTGACGCGGGGAATGGAATTAGACTTAACCACCTTGAGCAACGAGTTAACTCGTCTAGGCTATGAACGAGTTTCCCTCGTTGAAACTGAGGGTCAGTGGAGCCGTCGCGGGGAT
>JAYKHH010000513.1:0-3189 GCA_035285265.1 Leptolyngbyaceae cyanobacterium
AGTACATCCGCCAGGATGCCGACTTGGCGACTGTGCCGATTATTGCGCTGACGGCCTTGGCGATGGCGGGCGATCGCGATCGTTGCCTCGCCGCTGGAGCCAATGAGTACCTCTCTAAACCGGTCAAGCTGAAGCAATTGGCAGCAGTGATTCAAAGCCTGTTACCGACCGAGGTGAGTTAGCAGGGGGATAGGAGAGATAGTAAATTCAGCCAGATGGTCACTTGTCCGGGGAACAGCAGAACCCCATCATCCCCCTATTATTTTTATGGACGTTCAGATGCCTCCCATGGATGGGCTAAGCGTAAGCGCAATCCACCACATTCGGAATCATGCCGTGATCGCCGATATTCCGATCATTGCCTTAACGGCATTCGCGATGCCAAAGGATCGAGAAAGATGTATAGAAGCAGGGGCAAACGAATATATATCTAAGCCTGTAAAAATGAAATCATTGGTTGAAGTCATCCAACGCCTTTTATAAGAGATCAATAATATGCCTATGAAATCCCAGTCATCTATTTTAGTCGTTGATGATGAACCCAATAACTTTGATGTTATTGACACCTTTATTGACGAAGAAAATTACAATCTCAATTATGCACCTAGTGGAAAAGAAGCCCTAGAGCTTCTAGAAATTTTTCAGCCTGATGTTATTTTGCTGGATGTCATGATGCCCAATATGAGTGGTATTGATGTTTGCAAAATTTTAAAGGCTGACCCTAAATGGCAACATATTCCTATCATTATTATTACCTCCCTAACATCTAAGGAAGACTTGAGCAACTGTCTGGCAGCCGGAGCTGATGACTTTATTAGTAAGCCTGTAAACAGTACAGAACTCCGGGCCAGACTCCAATCAATGCTACGAATTAAGCAGCAGTATGACAATGTACAGGAATTACTGCAGTTACGAGAGGATATGGTCAATATGATATTACATGACCTGCGTAATCCGATTGCTAGCATCTTGCTGAGTACAGAGTTGCTTCGCCGTTATGCATCTGCACTACCACCTGAAGAACAACAACAAAAGCTGGATGAGATTTCGATGAGCACCCAACAACTGCGATCTCTAGTAGATGATTTGCTATTAAGGGGGAAATTAGAATCTGGTAAATTAACCCTTAATCGTACAGATATTGATCTCTATGATCTCTGCGAATCTGCGATCGCAGGACTTACAGAAATTGCCGCTCAAAAGAATTTGCAACTCACTTTAAATTTACTCAAAACCGATAACCGGAAAATCAATGTCGATCCCTCTCTTTTTCGACGTGTAATTGATAATTTACTATCTAACGCAATTAAGTTTTCACCCCCAAATAGCCAGATTACTTTAGTAGCTGATTATGTAGGTGAGCGAGGGGCTAGAATTCAAGTAGCTGATTTAGGCCCAGGTGTGAAAGATAGTTTGCGGCAAAGTATTTTTGAGAAATATGAGATTGGCACTCTCATGAAAGGAATTAACCAAATAGGCTTAGGTCTGGCATTTTGCAAGATTGTAATTGAGGCCCATGGCGGCAGAATCGCAGTAGAAGATAATGCCCCCCGAGGTTCAGTTTTTACCATCGAAATTGATAGTGCCCTGGAAGAGAACAATTAGGGCTTACAGATGTAATTTAGGAAAGGATCAAGGATTGCACCAGTCATACAATTATGGGCTATCCTTGTTAAGTTAATTTTGCAATAACTATTAACCATAAGGTAGTTATCCCATCCTTTAATATTATTATTGATTATAGAATTCATGACCTATGAGATCCAAGTTTATTTATTTTCTGGCTTTAATTTCTTTTGCCTTCCTAATCACAATCAAGGGTTGTGGCTTTCAAGAAACAGCTACGCTCAAACCATTCAAGGTAGGAATGAATAGTTGGCCCGGTTATCAAATTGCCCTATATGCTGAAACAGCAGGGATATTTAAAAAGCACGGATTGGCAGTCGAATTTGTTCGTTTTATGAACCAACAAGATAATATCCGGGCGACCATGAGGGGAGCTCAAGATGCGAGTTTTGTACCCTTATCTGAGGTGATGCAGGTTGATCCAACTCAAGAGAAGCCTGTTTTTGTTTTAGTCGTAGATGTTTCCGCTGGTTCTGATGGCATTGCGGCTCTTCCTAAAATCACTTCTGTTAAAGATCTTAAAGGTAAAAAGGTCAGTGCCAAACTGAGTACAGTTTCTCATCTGATTCTCTTGGAAGCACTCAAAGCCAACCAACTCAAGTCTCAAGATGTAGAAATTATTGATGTGAGCAATGAACGAGGAGCAGAACTGCTCAAAAAAGGCACGATCAGTGCCGCAGTTCTATGGGAGCCGATTCTTCATGATACGGCCCAAGCGGTTGGTGGAAAAGTTATCCATACCACTGCGGATTTGGATAGTCTCGTTATTGATGGATTAACAACCCGCTCTAGCTTACTGACAACCAAGCAAGACGAACTTGTTAATTTCATCCAGGCATGGTTTGAAGTCATGGAGGCGATCGACCAAAACTCTTCAGAAGTTTTTGCAGCAGTTGCCCAAAAACTTGGGATGACCCCAGAGGCTTTTGCTGAGGACTACAAGGGACTTAAAAAAGGCGATTTGGCAATGAATCGACGGATGTTTGCGGAGGGTAGGCTACAAGAGGTATACCAACAGACTCAGAAAATTTTATCAGACGATCTTCGTCATGGTCGGATTATTCGAGAAGACATCAAAATTGATGCCGAACCGATTGTCAAAGCAACTCGAAATTGGCAATCATGATAAAGAAACTGCCTTCCTTTAACCATAATCTCTCTCGGCAACTGCTCAGTGGTTTCGCAGTGTCTTTAATTGTGGTTGGGGTTGCTAGTTTATCCATCGCCTATACCTCTCTGAGGCGCGATTTAGAAGTACAAATCGCAGAACGAGCCAAGGGGATTACCCAAGGTCTGGAATTTTCCTCCGAAGGTCTAATTGAAGCTCAAGAGCTCTTGCTTTTAGAGCGGATTGTCCAAAACTATGCCACTCTGCCAGCCGTGATTGAAGTTTCCGTTGTGGATCCGAACGGTGTTTTGGTAGCCCATAGTAATGCATTCGCTACAAGTCAACCGAATGTCCCCTATGCTGATTTGCACCCTACCTTGGCTGCACACCTTGAACGAGTCTCCCAAAGTGGTATGGAGACTAATATCCGCACCGTTCTGGCTGGGAAACCTGTG
>JAYKHH010000514.1:0-3227 GCA_035285265.1 Leptolyngbyaceae cyanobacterium
GTTCAATTTTTGCTTCAAAACCCAGAGTCTCTAAAGTAAATAAGACTTCATCTATTCTTCCTTCAGGGTCATCAATTTTTAAAGGCTGATCTAACTGCCAATCCAAGGTAAAAGCAAGTTCTCCAGGAAGGTTATGCTGATAGACCACGTCATAGAATGTGCCCAGATCAACATAGGTTTTATCATCTCCCGTATGCAAAATACGTTGGCGATCAGAGGATTCTACGGTCTGCTTCAACATTAAAAGTAACTGGAGAATAGCTGTTTTGCCAGAGCTATTTGTGCCGAACAGCCCTGTCAAAGGTGCTATCTTTATAGGCCCGGTTGCTTCCCATGATTTGAAGTTTTGAGCGCTCAGTTGAGTTAGCATGGTAAATACTCAAATAATTGCCCTTGAATGGGACCAAGTTGCGGAGAACTTCTGTTGCCAGTCTACTGATTTTTGACCAAGAGGTGACAAGGCTGTTATAGCGAAATCGTATCAATAAAAGGGGCAAAGCCTTCAGATAAGTGCTTTGCCCCTAGGTTGTAGATTGCCTCGTTCACTGTGGAGCCATCTACTCTACAGGATGTAGGTCTTATGCGTGAGTGAAGCTGGCTTTTTCTGTAGCACTGCTGCCATTCTTGCTATTGCCGTTGCTATTTCGGGGTTGGAGTACACCGTAGCCTCCGTGATTTCGTTCATAAATAACGTTGATCTCACCCGTCTCTACATTGCGGAACATATAGAAATCGTGCCCAACTAAATCCAGTTGCTCTAGGGCTTCTTGAACCGTCATTGGGGGCATGGCAAAATACTTGGTGCGGACGACAGTACCGGGAAGCTCAGGGGTGCGATCGCCAATCAAACTAGCCTTTACAGGTAGTTCTTCCACAATGTCACCTGTCTTAGGTAGTGTGTGGGTTTTATCCTGGCGCTTTTCCTTATACTTGCGGAGTTGGCGAGCTATTTTATCGGCAACAAGATCAATACTGGCATACAGATTCTCACTGCTTTCTTCGGCTCGAATCACACTACCATTGGCATAAATGGTCACTTCAGCCGTTTGCTTAGGAGTGATCCGAGGGTTACGAGCCACTGACAAATGCACATCCACTTCGGTGGTTAAATTTTGAAAGTGACTGACTGCCTTTTCGATCTTTTGATGCACGTATTCATGAATCGCATCGGTAATTTCGATGTTTTTCCCGTGGATAACAAGCTTCATAAGCTTCCTCCGCTCAGATTGTAACTGTAATAAAGCAGGTGATTTTAGTCCTTAGTCAGCAACCCCTCCAAAATGCTCTAGGAAAAGAAGGATAGGAACGTTTTTAAGGGTGAGTTCCAATCTAGGGATCAGAGCATAATCCAGGGGGTGAAAGCTCATAGCTAAAGGCTAACTGCTTTGGATAATCTCACCCTAACACTTTGTATTCTCGATAACAGGCTGCTTTAGAATGTTTTGCATCCGTTGACAATTCTTGATTCTAAGCTGCTGACTTTTGTGGTGAACCCCTCTTGATTTTGTGAATGATTTCGAGTACTCCTTTGGATTCCGGATTACCCGCCCAACGACCCAGTCGTTCTTGCCTGCTCTACAATCTGGGACTGGTGCCCTACTCTACGGCTTGGGCATGGCAACGAGCACTGGTCGCTCGTCGTCGAGAGAATCCAACTTTGGAGGATATTTTAATCCTGCTAGAGCATCCTCCGGTTTATACCTTGGGAAAAGGATCGAGTCGTGCCTTTCTCAAGTTTGATCCCACTCAGACTACCCTGGAGCTTTGTGAAGTGGAGCGAGGCGGGGAAGTCACCTATCATTGTCCCGGTCAAGTGGTAGGTTATCCCATCCTCAATTTGTCTTACTATCGCCAGGATTTACATTGGTACCTGCGACAGTTAGAAGAAGTAGTGCTGCGGGTGCTAGCAGCCTACGGCTTAGAGGGAGAGCGCGTACCTGGATTGACAGGGGTTTGGCTAGAGGGATGTAAGGTGGCCGCGATCGGGATCAAGGTGACCCGCTGGATTACAATGCACGGCTTTGCCCTCAATGTGTGCCCCGACTTGGCAGGGTTTCAGCAAATTGTTCCCTGCGGTATCGCAGATAAACCAGTAGGGAGTTTAGCCCAGTTTGTACCCGAAATTGACCCCATTCACGTGCGTCAGGAGATTGCCAGAGCTTTTGCAGCAGTGTTTGAAGTACAGTTTGTGGATTCAGGGGTCTCTGACCCTATATCAGATTTTGAGCCTACATCTCTTGAGCCTACATCGCGTTAATAACGCGGAATAGTTGGATCCACGACGACAGAATAGGCATCAATGCCACCCACTACATTTTTCACGTGGGTAAAACCCTGATTGACCAACCACTGGCACATTTGAGCCGATCTCATCCCATGATGACAGAGGACAATAGTTTCTGCGTGGGGGTCAAAGCGAGTCGCAATCTCCCCTGACCATGCTGCAAACTCACTCAAGGGCAAGTTTTCAAAGGCTTCTAGATGGGCAAGTTCTATTTCTTGAGGCTCCCGAACATCCACCAGTTGTAATCCCTCTGGAGAAGTTGTTAACCGACTTGCTAGTTCTTCAACCCGAATTTCGCTAAAAGATTGAGCAGACATTGGCTTTCTCGTTGGAATTCTAGTTCTAGGGTAACGTGGTCTGCCCACCTTAAAACCTGCCGCAACTCAACCGTCTCAATCAAGCCCTGAACTCTTGGTAGGGATATTCCCATCCAGATAGCTGCTTGCATCTACTAGTTCTTATGGATGCTCATGATCTGATGAATTTGTTATTTGTCTAATGGTTAGCCGAATTGGACGGATTAAATAATATAGAGGGAACAGCCAAGTTGGGAGGGGAACAACTGCCCATTCCCAAGGTGTGGGAGTGATAATGTAGTCAAAATAAAACCACATTTTATCTCTTAGAGTCTCCATTGCCTTAACATATAGGTTATTTCTAAACATATTACTTTTAGGAATCACCCCTGAGAAAAGCTGTTGTTTTACCTGAGAGGCTAAAGACCTTACTGTATCCTCAGACTGGATTTTCTTAATGATACTTGCTGGGAGCGAAGTATCCAGTAAGTCCCAGCATAAATAAAGACCCAAAAAGACCATTCGACGAGTTCTAAGCTGCTCTGCCTGTGTCAAGATCCATTCCCAATTCAGATTCGGGTGACTGCGAATAACTTCTGCTAGATCGCAAATAAATTTCAGAGGTAGCCAATAATGCTTGCTGCCAT
>JAYKHH010000515.1:0-4613 GCA_035285265.1 Leptolyngbyaceae cyanobacterium
AGAGACGTTTCAAGCAGCTTCTAACCACTTCGAGGGGCACACCCCACCTTAAACCGAGACGGGTAGACCTGAATTTCGACTAGGATGGGAGAGCTTCTGAATTCACGCAAAGGCTTATCTGGCATGGCTCGCTCTCAGCTCCAAAAACTAGCGACCTATCTCCGTCCCCACTGGCAGACTACCACCCTCGGCATCCTGGCCTTATTAATTGTGAATATTGTGGGAGTTTATATCCCCCTGCTGATTCGCAACAGTATTGATCGGTTGCAAACCAGCTTGAGCTTAAGCCAGCTTGTCTTGTCCGCAGCGGTCATTTTAATACTGGCTTCCCTGATGTGGGGAATTCGGATGGCCTCCCGTATCTTGTTATTTGGCACAGGGCGGCAGGTCGAATTTGACCTGAAGCAAAAGATCTTCAGCCACCTACTGACCCTGGAACCCTCTTATTTTGCTGCCAATACCGTCGGAGACTTAATTAGCCGAGCCACCAGTGATGTAGATAATATCCGCCGATTAGTAGGGTTTGCTGTTTTGAGTTTGGCGAATACAGCCTTTGCCTACAGCTTAACCTTGCCCTTCATGTTGGCAATCAACCCTCGCCTCACCCTGCTATCCCTGTCCGTCTACCCCTTGATGCTGCTGTTGGTACGCCTGTTTAGTGAAAAACTGCGGAACGAACAGTTACACGTTCAAGAGCAGCTCTCAGAGATGAGCGATTTGATCCAGGAAGACATGAGCGGGATTGGCTTGATTAAAATCTACGCCCAGGAAGAAAACGAACGACGCGCCTTCCGCCACTTGAATCAAAAGCTAATGGATGCCAACCTCCAAATGGCAAGAACCCGCAATATTCTGTTCCCTGCCCTGATTGGAATTGCCAGCCTAAGTTTTTTGCTGTTGCTGTGGCAAGGGTCAGGGGCGATCGCCAACCAATCCCTCACCGTCGGTAACTTCATCGCCCTCTTGCTGTACCTGGAACGGCTGATTTTTCCTACCGCCCTCCTAGGCTTTACAATTACGGCCTACCAGCGTGGAGAAGTCAGTATTGACCGGATTGAAGCCATTCTCACCGTGGAACCCAAAATTCAAGATCCCGTGGATGCGATCGCCCTCCAGAACGTTAAAGGTGAATTAACCGCTCGTCACCTCACCTACACCTATCCTGGTGCCACCACCCCAGCCCTTCAGGATATTAACTTCACCCTTAAACCCGGAGAAACCGTAGCCGTGGTAGGGCCGATTGGCTCCGGTAAATCCACCCTGGCCAATGCCCTGCCCCATTTACTCAATATTGGCCCCAACCAACTGTTCTTAGATGGTCAGGATATCACCCAAATTCGGTTGTATGACCTGCGGAAAGCGATCGCCTACGTACCGCAAGATAGTTTTCTGTTCAGCACCACGATTAAGAACAATATCCGCTACGGCGATCCGATGCTAGAGCAGCCAGAGATCGAATATGCAGCCAAACAAGCCCAAATCCATCCGGAAATTCTCAACTTCCCCCACCAATACAAAACCATTGTAGGAGAACGAGGGATCACCCTATCCGGGGGACAACGTCAACGCACCGCCCTCGCCCGTGCCCTTGTGATTGATGCCCCTATCCTGATTTTGGATGATGCCCTCTCCAGTGTCGATAACCAAACCGCAACGGAGATCTTAAAAAACCTTTCCGAAGGAACCCAGCGCAAAACCGTAGTCTTCATCTCCCACCAACTGTCTGCCGCTGCCACCGCCGATCGCATCTTAGTCATGGACAAAGGGCAGGTCGTTCAATCTGGCACCCACGCCGAGCTAATCAGATCGCCTGGGCTGTATCAAGTCCTCTGGAATCAACAAAAACTGGAAGAACTCCTGCGCTAGACATCCCTAGGGATTTGTCAGTGTTGAAGTGATGAGGTAACGTCAGTCTCCAAGGTTGGCGCACCTGCGGGAAGGACGAAAGAAAACGCTCCCATTTCTGGCTCGACCCAGGTTTCTAGGAGAACGTTGTCTGAGGAGTTCGACGAAAGGGCTATCGAATTCACGTTGAGTTAGGGATAGGGGAGCGGTTATTTTTTATAAATCTTCAACCCCAATGGTGGAGACTTGGCAATGCTTGTAGTAGGGGCATGGCAGTGTCATGTCCCTGTTCAGGGTGAGTTAATCAAGACCCAGTTCTGCGAATAGCGTCAAGACCGCTCAGGGCTTCAAGGCATGACCAGGTCACCGGATCGCCTTTACCCATAATCAAGCCTTTTTACTGAGGACGATCCAATAAAAAATGAGATCCGCTCTAGCGCAATAGAGTAAAGATACGCAAACTTAGAACTGAGTGATACAGTCAAGCCGTAATAATGCGGGCAATTAGTAACGAAGGCTCTTAACCTTAATGAATACCCGCAACTATTTTAGTGATTTTTCGCATCCTCACGTTTGTCCTGAAGACTATTAGGGAATGCTTGTATAGTTGACTACGCTTTGTTAAAGAGGGTACGTCATATATTCAGTAGAGATGGGGAGTGGGGTTGTGATGATAAATCCTGAGAATAAGGTATTTTATCCTCTGGATAGCCTGACAAGTTCGACCGTAGAGCAGCAACGTTTACAAGCACTTGCTGACTTGGGGCTGTTGGAAGCAGAAAGTGTGCCTGTCTTTGAGGAAGCAACTCAAACTGCAGCTCACCTCCTAGATATGCCCATTTGTGTTTTAAGCGTGCTCGACCAAGACCGTGAATGGTTGAAATCGGCAGTTGGGCTGTCGCGATTAGGCTTAATGAATGAGTTGGCTGCATCCCGCCAGTTGCCAAGAACGGAATCTCTGTGTACTCAAATTGTTGAGGGTCTCCAGACGCTCTGTATCAACGATACGTTGAACGATCCAGCCTTTGCCAATAGCTTGCTGGTTCAGCGTTATCGCATTCGAGCTTATTTAGGGGTACCCCTTCTCGATTCTGCTCGGCATTGCTTAGGCACCCTAGCAGTCATGGATCTGGTTCCTCGCACCTTCACCCCTAAAGAACTTGAATCCTTGGAGTTAATCGCTCGTTGGAGCATGAGTGAATTTGAGCGCAACTATCTGCTCAAGGTTCAACACCCCCCTACCTATCAGAAACCAACTCCGGTTGTCTCTAGGGGCAACACCTTTCACCCTGCCCCTGCAACAGTTGTTCCTCATCCCTCCTCTACCGATAACCCGATCAAGGTTGAATTGTTAGCTCAGCTTACCCAAGAGCTACGAACACCCCTGACATCAGTCATGGGGATGGCTAGTGTCCTCAATCGTGAGATCTATGGCCCCTTAACCAGTAAGCAGAAAGAATATCTAGATATTATTTACCAGAGTGGGCAATATTTGCTCTCTTTAGTGAATGAAATTGTAGAGCTAGGAGCACTGGATGCTAGCAGCCATAAGCTCACGCTAATGGCCGTAGATATTGAGATGCTATGTCAGCAGGTGATCAAAACTCTGGAGCAAGCCACCAGTCGTCGTGAACAACATTTACGCCTCTCGATCGAACCAGGCCCTCGCATCTGGTTATTAGATAAGAATAAAGTCAGGCAGATGCTTTATCACCTGATCTTCAGCGTAAGTCAGTCTTGTGGAGCTGAGAGTATTATTCGCATTCACGTCTCCCGCAAGTTAATGCGTTTAAATTTAGCAATTTGGGTTTCCCATCCTTGGTTAGGAGATAGCCTACCCCATGCAGACCTCTACGCTTACCAGCAACCGATGCCTGCTTTGCCCAATCGTGAAAACTTAGAAGATGACGATAGCTATACCTGGAATGACCCTGAACCCAACCCGTTAAAAGCCTATGCTGCTGATACTCAAACCCTCACTAAACTGTCTGATGGTTTGGAGTCCCCAGAGACCAAATTCCAAGAAGTTGCCCCGATGGAATCTCGGGGATTACCAGTTCCCTTGCTAAGCCATAACTCCCGTGAAAGCCTGGAACTACTCCTCAGCCGTCAGCTTGCAGAAATCCATGGGGGGCAGATTTCGATTCAAGGCTCGGCTGAATCTGGCTATCGGTATGTGATCAGCCTGCCCCAATTCAGTGAAACGAGTGCCAGTAGCTAGGGAGCGATGGACGAACGGCGATTCAGCAACGCTATTTTTTGGAATAATGCTAGTGGCTAGGAATAGCCATTAGCCTCTCCAAATATAAAATTCATGCACTCAGCTTGGCAACAACTGACGCTATCCTACCTACCCCTCCATCAGTGGGTCAGGGCCAGCTACGTTCACCATTTTCTCGTGGGGTCGCTGCAAAAGTGGCGACAGAGTAGTTGGTTCATGCAATGGGCTGATCCAATTGGGGTCTTGCTCCTTAGTCTGGTCTTTGCCCTAGCGCCCTTTGTCTCGAATACACTAATCGGGTTTCTAATCGCAGTTTGTATTGGTTTCTGGGTGCTCTTAACGCTTGCTGACGAAGCCAGACCTGGATTGACACCGATTCATGTACTGGTCTTGCTGTACTGGGGCATTGCCACCGCTGCGACAGCACTCTCTCCAGTCAAAAAAGCAGCTTTTCTAGGGTGGGGAAAGCTAAGCCTGTATTTGTTGTTATTTGTACTGATGGCGCGGGTGTTGCGATCGCCCCGTCTCCGATCTTGGCTCGTTACCC
>JAYKHH010000516.1:0-5052 GCA_035285265.1 Leptolyngbyaceae cyanobacterium
AGTTATTGTCACTCAGCCCATCGGAACAGAGCAGCAGCAGACCATCTTCCTCGATGATGAAACGCTGGAGGGTGAGATGAAGTTGCTCTCCATCGCGGGTTCCCAGAGCTTGGGTGAGAGACCCGGCATCGGGTCGCTGCAAAGCTTCTCGATACAGTGCCCGTCCCAGGCGGGCTTCTCGGGTGGTGACATCATCATCTACCGTCAGTTGATGGCAATAGCGTTCGGTAATCCAGTAGGCCCGACTATCCCCAACATGAGCTAGGTACAGTTCGTGGGTATTGCCTAAACCTGTGGGGGTGCGAATCGCTTGGGGCAGTTGGAGCGCCATGACCAAGGTCGTCCCCATCCGTTGCCGGGATTCGCGACCTTGGGCATCATTCTGAGCCGCAATTAAATTATTGACAACTCGAATTGAGGCTTCCAATTGTTCCATCAGTAGATCCGGGGCGACAGGCTCCTTCTGCTCTGCCACCTCAGTTAATAGGGCTTGGACTTGCAACTTCAGCGATCGCACCGCCAACTGGCTGGCAATCTCCCCCCCTTCATGACCGCCAATGCCGTCACACACAATTGTCCAATGGGGAATCAAAGGATTACGGGAAGGAACATTGGTTTCTGGTAAGTCTTCCAGGGTGGGAAAACAAGTGTCTTCATTGTGCGATCGCTGCATCCCTACATCTGAAGCCCCCGTCACCTGCGTCTGCAAAGGCAGGAGAGCTGCCTGTTCTAGCAATAGTTGATTTAACTGAGCGCTAATCAGCGGCAGCGTGGCAGATGGATCTTGGAGTTGCTCCCAGAGGGCTTGCAACGGTTGACTCAAAGTTGCCTGAGCAGTTTGGATCAGAGGCTGCCAGGAATTAGCCAAGGCTTGTAAACTGGGTAGTTCAGCCAAAGGGGTGAGCAAAAAGTGGGCTGCTTCCGTTGGAGGTATCGTTTGTGGATCGGCAAACAGTTCTTGGAGCCGCACTCGCCATCCCTCTACTCGGAGGTTATCAGCTACCAAGAGACTAGATGCCACCTTCAGACCTAGTCGAGGTGTCCACATCTGTAAAATTTGCCAGAGCCAATAAACCTGACGTACCGCAGTGGCTTGAGACCATGCCGCCCTCAGTGTCGGAAATGGTTGTCCCCCAGCATCTAGAGGCACGTTTTCTAGAAGTAAAATATTTAACTGGGACTCAGGATCGCTTTGGCAGAAACCATAGACCCTAGGAATGTGTAAGCGTTGAGGGTATAAGCTCCCATAGGGCATAATCTCCTCTGGCAAAGTTTCAGGAGCTTCTGCCAAGAATCGGGGTTGCAGATCTAGCCAGATTTGCGGTGCGATCACATAGTAGCGTTCTGCCACCTGAGTTTGCACAGCGATTTGCGCTGCGGCTGTCCCCGTTGCCCTTAAGTAACGATAGAGCAGAGGGGTTTGGCAAGTCTCGCAAACCATCTGCCCCAAGGCATTGAGCGGGTTTGTACACGCTACATTGGGACACGCAATCAACGGCTGGGAACTGCTCATGGAGACTACTACACTCAACTTGTTTCAATTAAAGGGCTAGCAATCAGGGGGCTGGCAATCAGGAAGCTCTAGCACCTTCCCAGTCAGAATAAAGGCTAGCATCCCATTTTTGCAAATAGGGTACCCAGGGGAAAAATGTTAGAATAGCTCCCTCAATTTAGGGCACCTCAGAAAATACAAATCTTGCGCTCATAACCAAGGTAATTCTCGTCGGATGGGGCAGTTAAACTGCCCCCACCCCAATTCATCGAAGTACCCTTTAGAGGGTCTTGAATCCTATGTTGCCAATCCGGGCTAAATTAAATTCAACCCCCTACTTTGATTAGTTATGAATCCTCAAGCGGTGTATCCCGTTATCTGGCAAAACGACCATGTTTGGCTGATTGATCAAAATCGTTTACCGACCGAGTATACCCTGGTTGAAATCAGGCGCTGTGAGGATATGGCCCAGGCCATCAAAACTATGATTGTTCGGGGTGCGCCAGCGATTGGCGTTGCGGCGGCCTATGGCATGTATCTGGGGGCACGGGAAATTACCGTGAGCGATCGCGATACCTTTCTAGCTGACCTAGAAAACGTAGCCAAACTGCTACGGGCCACTCGTCCTACTGCTGTGAACTTATTTTGGGCGATCGAACGGATGCTCAAAACGGCTCGACAAACGATTGGCTCCGTAGACCATCTCAAGGAAACCCTATTGAAGATGGCTCAGACCATTAATGCTGAAGATATTCAAACCTGTCAGGCGATCGGCGATCACGGTCTAGCAGTGTTACCCTCTAGCCCCGACAAGTTGAGAATCCTGACCCATTGCAATGCGGGAGCCTTAGCAACAGCGGGATATGGTACGGCCCTAGGGGTGGTGCGATCGGCATGGCGAGCCAATCGCTTAGAGCGTCTTTACGCAGATGAAACCCGTCCCCGCCTCCAAGGCGCTAAACTCACTGCCTGGGAATGTGTGCAGGAAGGCATTCCCATCACCGTGATTACGGATAGCATGGCAGCTCATTGTATGCGACGCGGGATGATTGATGCCGTCGTGGTTGGGGCTGATCGGATTGCCGCCAACGGAGATACTGCCAATAAGATTGGTACCTACAGCGTCGCTCTAGTGGCCCAAGCCCATCAAATCCCATTTTTTGTGGCAGCCCCCCTTTCCACAATTGATTTTGATTTGCCGGACGGGAGCCAGATTCCCATTGAGGAACGGGATGCCACAGAAATCTATCGCATTGGAGACACGGTTCTATGTCCCCCCGGTGTTGAGTTTTACAATCCTGCCTTTGATGTCACGCCTGCAGAACTGATTGCAGGTATCATCACAGAGCATGGCGCAGTAGCTCCGGCTCAGTTAAAACAATTACATCTGAAGCAGGTGGTTTAGTAGAAAAAGCAAACTATAACCTCCTCCTAGGTAACCTCCTTGTAGCGGTTAATGGTCAAGCAAACGTAACCCCTTGGCTTTAGAAGGGAGAAATCTAAATTGTGTTAATAAGTAGGTTGGCATTGGTGGACTTCCTGTTAGCCTTAACCCATGACTTCCTCTCCGCCTCCAGGCAATCAATTCAGTTCTCTCCAGCACCGATTAAGAAGGTTGCTCCTGAGCCGTACAAGTTTAGTGGCGGGCATCTTTTTGATGGCGGGTGTAGGCTGGGGCACTTGGCGATCTTGGGTGTTTGTTCAAAATGAACTATCTCCCTTGGTCGAAAAAAATCTATCCCAGACGCTTCAGCGCCCTGTCAAACTGGGTAGGGTTGAACAGTTTTCCTACAATGGTTTGCGGTTTGGGACTTCCTCCCTGCCCTCCACACCGACTCAGCGCGATCGCCTCTCGGCTGATGCGATCGCCGTCAACTTTGACCCACTTCGCTTGCTCCTGACTCGCCAATTGGATCTGGATATTAGTCTCGTCAAACCAGATGTTTATGTGGAGCAATCAACGGCGGGGACTTGGGAGATCCCCAAAATTGCTGCTCAAGAGCAAGCAGGACTGATTAACACCGAAATCAAGACGGTACAAATTCTCAATGGGCAGGTCGTGCTTTTACCCGTTGCTGAGGGTCGTGCGCCGAGAGTGCCTGTGAAATTAAGCCAGATCAACGGTACAGGCCGTTTCCTGGGAAATCCGCGTGATCAAGATCAGCGCATTGTTCTGGATGTGGGAGCCACATTTTCCAACGCAGGCACCGTCAAGATTCAAGGAGAAGTCCGAACTGCAACAACCTCAGCCAATCTGCACATTCGAGGACAAAACCTACCCGCCGCTACAATCAGTCGTCTCTTACCGATACCCATCGCCCTCCAGTCCGGGCAATTAAACAGTAACCTCACCGTTGGCTATCAACCCAAACAGCCGTTGAATTTGGGGGGTGTGGTGGAGGTGAAGGGGGTGACGGCACAGATTGCCAACTTACCTAAGCTCTTAGTTAAAACCCAAGGACGCTTGCGCTTTCGGGAACAACAGGTAAGCTTGGAAAACCTGAGCACCCTCTACGGTCGGCTACCTCTTCAAGTTTTGGGAAGCTTGGATTTGCAGAAGGGCTATAACCTATCGGTGCGAACCCAACCTACCAATGTTCAGAATTTCTTAGACACGATCGCCTTACCCCCCCCTGTTCCCATTAAGGGCATCTTGCAGGTCAATCTCCAAATTAAAGGTGCGATCACCAAGCCCGTTGTATCCGGCAACCTCGTTGCCCCTCGCCCTGTTCAGATTGATCGAGTTGGGTTCAAAACTCTACGTGCCCAGTTCCAACTGGCTAACTCGGTGCTCTCAGTGCAAGATCTGCAAGCCGTTCCTACAGCAGGTGGGGTGATTACGGGGCAGGGACGAATTCAGCTCGGTCGGCAACCCCAGGTTGGCTTGACCGCTGAAGCGAGGGGGATTCCAGGGGATTCTATCGCTCAGCTCTACGGCAATACGTCCGGTATTATTAAATTGGGGGCGATCACCGCTCAAGTTCAGGTGTCTGGTGCCGCCAACAATCTGCAAACCGTGGTGCAATGGCAAGCCCCTCAAGCCACCTATCCTGGCACGGGGGAAGTGGTGATTGCAGGACAAACCCTGCGACTCCGAGATACGGTGCTCAAAGTCGGAGGGGGAACGGTCACCGCTCAGGGAGAAATTGCCCAAAAACGCTGGCAGGTGAATGGGGTTGGTTCTCAGATTAAACTGGCTCAGGTATCCCCTAATTTACAGGGAGTGCTGAACGGTGACTTTAAGCTGGCAGGGAGCACCAGTGCTTTCAAACTTGATGCAGTTCAAGGTACGGGGCAAGGTCGCTTGGCGATCGCTGGGGGTACAGTTGACCTAACCGGAAAAGTTCAATCAGGCCGTTGGCAAGCCGTTGCCAAGGCGGATCAGGTAGAACTAAAGCGCTTTTCTCCCAATTTGTCAGGATTGTTGAGTAGTGATCTAACGGCATCGGGAACTACAGATGCGCTGAAGCTCTCAGCGATTCAGGCCGCAGGTCAAGTTAAGTTTTCCCAAGGATTATCTCTAATCAAAGCCCCCCTCACCGCTCAGGTGCAGTGGGATG
>JAYKHH010000517.1:0-3760 GCA_035285265.1 Leptolyngbyaceae cyanobacterium
TTGCCCCCTTTCCTATAGGCTTTGTCTTTATGAAGTGAACCTTGAGATTTATCTGCAAAAACTATATCTAGGAGACGGTTTGAGTAAATCTTTATCATCCTCTATTCACCCTCTGAAGCGTCTGATCAACTATGGGCGAAACTACCAGGTTCAAATGAGACAGGCGATCGCCTGCTCGATCCTCAACAAACTTTTTGATCTGGCTCCTTCGGGTCTGATTGGTGCTGCGGTTGATGTGGTCGTGCAACGCCAAGATTCTTTAATTGGCCAATGGGGGTTCAAAGATCCCTTTCAGCAACTCTTGATTCTTTCTTTAATTACAATTATTGTTTGGGGCTTTGAATCTGCTTTTCAGTATGCCTACGAAGTGTTGTGGCGTAATTTGGCTCAAAGCATTCAACATAAACTTCGTTTAGATGTTTATAGCCATCTTCAAGAGTTAGAACTTGCCTACTTTGAAGACCGAAGTACAGGCGGGTTGATGGCAATTTTGAATGACGATATTAATCAACTGGAACGGTTTTTGGATCGCGGAGCCAACAGCATTCTTCAAGTTACAACGACCGTCATTGTCATTAGTAGTGCCTTTTTTATCCTGGCTCCCAGTGTGGCTTGGATGGCAATGCTACCCATGCCATTTATTTTGTTGGGTTCCTTTTTGTTCCAACGCCGTCTCGCCCCTCGCTATGCCGATGTGCGCGAAAAAGTGAGCCTGTTGAATGGTCGCCTCTCTAGTAACTTAAGTGGCATTACCACGATCAAAAGTTTTGCAACGGAGGAATACGAAGCCCAGCGAGTCGCTCAAGAAAGTCAAGCCTATCGCCACAGTAATCGTCGGGCGATCGCCTTCAGTGCGGCCTTCATTCCCCTAATTCGGATTGTGATCTTAATGGGATTTACCGCCACCTTACTTTACGGAGGTCGAGAAGTTCTCGAAGGTCGATTGGCCGTTGGCACCTATAGCGTCCTGGTTTTCCTGACCCAATCCTTGCTCTGGCCCCTGACCAACCTAGGAGAAACCTTTGACCAATACCAGCGAGCCATGGCTTCCACCACACGAGCCCTGAATCTGCTGGATACGCCCATTGCCATTGATTCTGGGCATCTGGATCTTCCCAAAGATTCCGTACGGGGGGAGGTAGTGTTGGATCACATTAGCTTTGCCTACGGGCAACGGACTCCCATTATTGAAAACCTCTCCCTAAAAATTCCTGCGGGGAAAACGATTGCTATTGTGGGTTCCACGGGTTCCGGGAAAAGCACCCTGGTGAAACTGCTGCTGAGGCTCTACGAAGTTCAGCAGGGCAAAATCACCCTGGATGGTGTGGAATTGCGGGATCTCAAATTGCGGGATCTGCGCCGAGCCATTGGCTGGGTGAGTCAGGAGGTGTTTTTATTCCACGGCACGGTGAAAGAAAACATTGCCTACGGTAGCGTGGGGATGACGGATGCCGATGTGATCGCTGCTGCCAAGGTTGCCGAAGCCCATGAGTTTATTTTGCAACTGCCCCAAGGCTACGACACTGTAGTAGGAGAACGGGGTCAAAAGTTGTCTGGAGGACAACGACAACGACTGGCGATCGCCCGTGCCATTATTAAAAATCCACCGATTTTGATTCTCGATGAAGCCACTTCCGCCGTGGATAATGAGACGGAATCCGCGATTCAACGATCTTTGGAGCAAATTACCAAAGGTCGCACTACCATTGCGATCGCCCATCGCCTCTCCACCGTCCGCAATGCAGATTGTATCTATGTCATGGAACAGGGGCGTTTGGTGGAAGAGGGACAGCATGAGCAACTGCTCCAGCAAGGGGGAATCTACGCCAGCCTTTGGCGCGTCCAAACGGGCCTACGGGCAGACGAAAATTAGGAGCATTACACGATGTGCAACTTTTCCTAAGACCCACCCTTGTATCTTGAAGGAAGCTAAAGAATACAATCTTTAGTGATCAAGCCATCGCAATAGGTCGGAGGAAATTCGGCATGCCCCTACAAGCCACAGTTAGACAGGGTTAAATCCACGAGTTTTAGGTGACCGGATAGCCTGCGTTGGCGATCGCAGCTTTAACAGAGCTTTCCGATGCCTGAGTTTCGATACTAACGAGCTTAGTTTTGGGGTCAGCTTCCACAACTGCTGCCGCATCAACGGTCTTAACTGCCTTCGTAATCGTATCTGCACAAGCAGAACAGGCCATGCTGGGAACGGTAAGTTGAAGTGTCATAGGTAAGGAATGAAATACACGATTGACACTTCAATGCTAAAAGCAATTCAGGAAAATGCCTTTCAAGGATTCAGGATATGAAAGTAGATCGCAGCCACTAGAAAATTTCCTGCTAATAGGATTAATCCAACAATAGTGCGGAAGGGATAGGGCGGTTTGCCTGTCTTAATCACAGCATCTTGGTTGATAAGTTTTTGATGGGTGGGTTTCTTGGCTTGAGTCGTCATCGGTCCACTCCGGAATATTGCGCTTTAGTTAGGCATACCAAAGTGCAACCCTCAATACTACTGGTCGTGGGAGGGATTTTTGGGCGATCGCCCCTGCAACTATGCAGCCTGTAGAACTATCACACCCTGTCTCGTCTGAACTGTAAACACTAGCCATGATGAAAGCAACTTTTTTACAGGCAGGAGATCATGGTTTTCAATTTCTTTGGGCTTGGGTTTGGACTGGTTGTATTGCTCCTGATTGCCTTTAGCGCCCTGCAGTGGTTGCATGTACCCACCGGTAGCTTTGTAGATTGGATCATTGGAGCCGCCAGTTTTTGGTGGCTCCTAGCCATCACCATCGTTCCCTGGAATATCCATTTTGAAGCCAAGGAAGTGCTAGCCGAAGCAGCCGTATCCACAGAACAGGGGATTAGCGTCGAGCCAAAGCAGGTGAACTATGCCCAGACCATTGCTAAACGATCTTTTTGGATCGCGATCGCCCTCCATCTTCTCTCAGCCATAGGTCTCTATGCCCTATCTGCTACAGGGATTAGTTCTGTTGGCTATATTAGTTCCGCTGCTGCGTTGCTCTTGACCGCCCTGCGGCCTGCTGTCCGTACCTATCAGTACCTCGCCACCCGATTGGCCATGATTCGCCAAGGCTTTAAATACCCACGGGAAGATGTATTAGAACTGCGGGAGCGTCTTAGTATCCTCGAATCTAACCTCACCCAACTGAGCGATCGCTTAAATCTAGAAGATCCTAGTTCTTGGGCCAGCCAACAAGAAAATCAGTGGCACGCGGTTCGGCAAGATTTGAGCCGATTGAGCACCAACCTAGAAGATTTACGTGCCATCAATCAGGCAGAACATCAGCGATTAGGTCGTGAGGCTCAACAGGCGATCGCCCAACTCACCACCGATGGACAATTTCTAGATCATGTCCGTGAAATCATTCGGTTCTTCAAAACGGCATAAATACTAGTCGTCTGCCAAGCAGATTTTGCAGGGTTCCCAACCCTTCAAAACCTCGAAAATTGGTTCTTCTGGCTAGAGATACCCCAGCAAAATTCCTTGGGTGAACTACTAGGGCTTAAGTTTCTAATTTTGAGGGTCTTTAACCCTCAAAATTTCCCAAAAGAATGCTAACGCTGATTGAACACCCCTCGCAGTTTCACCTTGAGAGTGACATACAAGGGAAACTGATAATGCTCCACCATGAGCCAGGTTACTAAGGTGAAATGGAGCAAAAACGTTAGCCCTGCCCACAGTACTGGAAATTGCCAAGTGTCTCCTTCTAAAGGCGGAAAGATATAAGCAGCCATC
>JAYKHH010000518.1:0-3537 GCA_035285265.1 Leptolyngbyaceae cyanobacterium
CTTCTCTGCAACAGATACGTGAACAAATGGTTACGCCAGCGCCTGACCTGGAAGCTAGCTTGCGTCAAAATGTAGCAGCCGAGTTGATGGCTTACCTAGAAGACCGACAGCAGCAGGACTGTGCAAATTACTTTGCCCTGCGCTTACAAGATTTGTCAGCCGATGAAATTGAAGTCATTCTGGACTTAACCCCACGTCAGCGTGATTATTTACAGCAGCGATTTAAATATCACTTGATTCGATTTGCCCTTGCCCATCATTGGGAGCTAGTCCATCAGTGGTTGGATGCCGATCTGGACCATAATTTTGGTCTCACATCTCAACAATGGCAATTTTTTCAAAATAAGATTAGCCAATCGCAGTTGAATTTACTACGATTGAAACAACAGCAATTACCGGATTTAGCGATCGCGCAGACGATGGGATGTACGCTGACCCAAGTCCAAAAACAATGGTCAAAACTATTGGAGCAAGCCTGGGAAATTCGTAATCGTTTAGTATCCGGATCGCGGGTTTCTACTGATGAATAGGGTTCTATCACCATGACTAATCCTGAGACTGTTCAGAAAAATTTGTTGGCTTGGCTACTTCAGGAACCCAATCCAGATGCCATCCAAGCCCCGTCCACCCCAGATTATCTCCAGGATGATCGGTTGTGGGATAGCCTAGACCCGCTTGATTCGGAGGATATGGACAAGATGCCCATGAGTCTCCGTGAATCGGCAAACTTCTCCTCGCACTCAGGGACGCCACCACTTCAACCGGGAGAAATACCAATTGTGCAAAACCGATTCCACAGTTTATTAAAACGTCGGCTGCAAGCTGAAATTCAGCATCATCCTCCTTTGTTTCCTTGGGAAACCGAGATCATGGACTACGAAACAGAAAGTCGCAGTTCCAGTGTCTTGGCTGCTAGCGGAAGTCCCTCTCCCAGGAATGTCACCGTAGATGAGCCCGTTTCTCATCAGACCTGGATCACCCAACTGCGTCGGTTTAATTTCCCGATGCCAGTACCCGATGCGGTGCTTGCCCATCTCTTAGAGCATTGCCAAGCAGCGCTCCAATCCACCTTGCTAGAAGGGGCAAAACTGGTAGAGATTGTTGAAACCCTCTTTCCAGGGCAATCTTCAAACCTTAACCATCTCGCTGGGTTGGTTTTGACAGGGCCAACTCGTGCAGGTCAGTCTGCGACGCTCCAATCCCAGTTAAATGTGGTAGGTGGTTATGATGCCGCGACATCTGCACAAAAAATGCTGGTGTCCCTGTTGGCAGCACGGGAGATTCTAGGCGCTTTAACGCTAAAAGTCTCTGCTGCCCAGCCCAAGGTAGAACGTCAATGGTTAACTCCAACCGGTGCCCTCACCGTCAAGGCTCACTATCAGTCACGGGAGCATTCTAGGTTGCGGGTTCTCAGTAAGTTACCCATAGGTGGCAGCTTAAAGTTGAGATCGGCTAATACCTCCTCCATGGCCCAGCGGGTTAGCTCTGGTTACTTGAGCGTAGAACTATTTGACCTACAACCTGAGCAAGCGTATCCCTTAGAAATTCAGTTGGCAGGCGTATCAGAACCCCTTAGTTTTGCCATCTATCCCCAAGGGGAATCTGACTGAATTTAATCTCAATTCTCTTTAGAAGCGATAGGATAGCTCCAGTGTTGTCAGCTATTTAACCATGGCTACCTCTTCTGGAACCCAGCGATCGCCCTCTATTCCTATTATCAGTCAAGGGTCGCAGCAGCTACCTGCAAGCCCTGTAGCAGAAGTGGAGGACTCTCTCCTCCTGCGCATTCTTGTACAAGCTCTGGTAATTGTTGGCATTATCGCCACAGATTTAACCGCGACGGAGTCCACAGATTGGCAAATCATTAGTTTTTGGGCTGTTCCCGCTAGCATCGTAGGTGCTGCCCTGAGTTGGCAACGTCGCCGCAAGCGCAACATTGGCATCAAATTCGCTTTGGCAGCCGGGATGTTGCTGACCTTAGCGGCTTTCTTTGGGCGCTTAGTCGGGGAATTGAACGATACTCGTCTAGCCCTCGCACAATTACTGATTCAACTCCAAGTCCTCCACAGCTTTGATTTACCCCGTCGCAAGGATCTGGGCTATTCCATGGTGATTGGGTTGATTCTGCTAGGGGTTGCCGCAACCTTGAGTCAGACATTAACCTTTGCACCCGCCCTATTGGTCTTTACGGCCCTCTCACTTCCGGTTTTGGTATTAGACTATCGTTCTCGTCTAGGGTTGGTGCTCCAGGGCTTTAAACTCAAGGGCGTGGACTTGGCCCCTAAGCGTTTGGGTCTATTTTTACTCGTAGTTGTGAGCCTCGGCCTGATTATTTTTGCCTGTTTGCCTCGACTCCCTGGCTATCAACTCCGGACATTACCTGTGAGTGCAGAAACACGATTCCAAGGTCGTTTTGAAGGAGAAGGGAGTCGCAACATCATTAATCCAGGTTATGTGCGCCGGGGTCGTAATGGGGCGGGTGACACAGGAACGGGAGATGGAACGGGTACGGGGGAAGGGCAAGGCCAAGGGCGAGGGCAAGGAAAGCTAGATGACACCTTTTACTATGGCTTTGGTCAACAGATTAACCAAAATTTACGAGGGGCACTCAAACCTAAAATTGTCCTGCGAGTCCGATCCCAGGCGGAAGGCTTTTGGCGAGTTATGGCCTTTGACCGGTATACCGGGCAAGGTTGGGAGGTATCTCGCAATGACCAAGTCCAAACCCTGAAGCGACCAAGTTGGACTTACCAGTTCTCTATACCGCCCATCACCTTTAGTAGGAGTAAAACTAGGGAGGTGGTTCAAACCTACACGGCGGTCGCTGAGATCCCTAGTGTGATTCCAGTGTTAACCCAGCCTAAGGAACTTTATTTTCCTACTCAAGAAGTTGCGCTTGATACGGAGGGGAGTTTGAGAGCGCCGACGGGGTTGGCGGAAGGATTGACCTATAGTGTGATTTCCCAGGTACCTTACCGCGATCGCACCCTCCTCCGTACAGCCTCCACTGAATATCCGGTTGCGATCCGTAAGCATTATCTCCAAATCCCTCCGGAGATTGCACCCAAGATTCAGCAAGAAACTCAAAGAATTTTGGCTAAGTCGGCCAAACCCTTAACCTCGGTTTATGAGCAATCGCTGTACTTGGCGCAGTACCTAAAGCAGAACTATACCTTGCCGCAGGATCCCTTCGGGTTTCCCTTTCTAGGTGAAACAGATGACTTGGTAGAAACGTTTCTCTTTAAAACTCAGCAAGGATACCCGGATCACTTCTCAACAGTGCTCACGGTGATGCTGCGCTCTATTGGCATTCCTACCCGCTTAGCCACAGGATTTGGGCCAGGACAGTTTAATCCTTTTACGGGGCTATATATCGTTCGCAATACTGATGCCTATGCAGTCACAGAGGTTTACTTCCCTAAATATGGTTGGTTTGCCTTTGACCCCATTCCCGGTCATGAACTGGTGCCTCCCTCGATTGAAGAGAATCAAACCTTTACGATTCTGCAAAAGTTTTGGAAATGGATTGCGGGGTGG
>JAYKHH010000519.1:0-15191 GCA_035285265.1 Leptolyngbyaceae cyanobacterium
TGTAAAACCGCCCCGTTGGGGCTGGTCTCCCAGTTGCCCTGGTCTGAGGTATGACCGCCCCTTTGGGGCTAGGTTCCCAGGTGTTGCCCTGGGCTGACGTAAGACCGCCCCGTTGGGGCTAGGTTCCCTGTTGCTCTGGGCTGATGTAAAACCGCCCCGTTGGGGCTAGCGATCGCTCAAGATATCATCGACAAGCTAAGCTCTCCCCTGCCTCCGAAGAACAACCATGAGGGCCACCACGGGGCATTGCCCTTATATCCAACTGGCCTGTTCCCTATTCTCAAATAAAAATTTATAAAAAACACCCAAGTTGTATCAGGTTGAGCTAAATCCACGACACAAATAGGCCAAACTGGTTGGACTCTAGTAATTTAGACATCTTGGAATGCGATTAGAGCAGTTGCAAGCTTTTCTGGCAGTTGTAGAAACCGGCAATTTTCAACAGGCTGCCCAGAAGTGCGGGGTTACACAGTCTACGGTCAGTAGACAAATTCAGAGCCTAGAAGCAGACTTAGGGCTCCCTCTATTCCATCGCCAGGGTCATACAAAGTTGACTTTGGGGGGTGAACGCCTGCTGAACCATGCTCGTAAAATTGTCTCTGAGTGGCAAGAAGCAACCGTAGAGTTGGCAGATTTGGCAGCAGGGCGGCAACCAGAACTGTGTGTAGCAGCTATTCACTCGGTTTGTTCCTATTATTTACCTCCGGCGTTGCAGCAGTTTTGTCAGGATTATCCCGAGGTGCAACTGCGGGTCACGTCCCTAGGGAGCGATCGCTCCCTCAAGGTTCTCAAAGATGGGTTAGTAGATATTGCAATTGTGATGAATAGCCGCTTAACACCGAGTCCAGAAATGGTAATTGACCTCCTCTATGAAGAGTCGATTCAAGTGCTGATGGCGGCCAATCATCCCCTCACCCAGTACAAAACGGTGCCTTGGGTTGAACTCGCCCAGTATCCCCAAGTTGTGTTCAAGGATGGGTATGGAATGCGTCGCCTGGTACAAGAGCAATTTAAACAGCAAGGACTGAACCTGAAGGCAGTGCTAGAGTTGAACACACTGGATGCATTCCGAGGGGTGATCCGACTCGGTGAAATGATCTCCTTGTTGCCAAAATCGGCACTGATTGAATCTCAGGGTGACTTAACCTTGGCAGTGCGAGACATTGCTTTGGAGCCAGGAACAGTGCTGGGAAATCCTGTGACCCGTCAGGTTGTGTTGATCACCACGAAAGATCGACTGCAATTGCCCCACATTCAACGCTTTCGTCAATTAGTTCACCAGTGCCTACCCCAGAGCAAAACGCATTCAGAAAACCTCAGAGGATGTTTGGAAAATACTCGATCTTAGGAGTGATTCTGAGCATCGCCAACGCTTTCAAGGATAGCACCAACCCTTGCAGTCATACTGGAATCATTGCGGTGCAATGGGCAACCTCCTGTCTCCTTTTCCAACACCCTCTCAATCAGTTTATGCTTGATACTCCTACTTCTAGGAGTTTGTTCGCTGCTTCAAGGCCATGATTATGAGCAATAGTTTTAGAGAATTCCTTAAAAAAGTAGGCAGTGGGCCTCATACGAGCAAGAATTTGAGCCGCGAAGAGGCAGCGGTAGCAACTCGAATGATGCTGCTTCAGGAAGCAACTCCGGCCCAAATTGGGGCGTTTATGATTGCCCATCGGATTAAACGTCCTACTCCTGAGGAATTAGCAGGCATGTTAGATGCCTATGAACAATTGGGGCCTCAGTTGCCGCCGATCGCCCATGCCCGTCCCGTTGTCGTTTTTGGCATCCCCTACGATGGGCGATCGCGAACTGCACCCATAAGTCCGCTTACCACGTTGGTACTCGCTACAGCGGGCTGTCCCGTTTTGCTCCATGGCAGTGGACGCATCCCCACTAAATACGGCATTCCCTTGGTGGAAATTTGGCAGGGTTTAGGGGTTGATTGGCAATCCCTTTCCCTACCGCAACTCCACGCAGTTCTAGAACAAACCCGCTTAGGATTGCTATACACACCCCAGCATTTCCCCTTAGCTGAAGGACTTATGCCCTATCGGGATCAAATCGGCAAACGGCCTCCCTTTGCCACCCTTGAACTGATTTGGTCACCCTATGCGGGACAGCAACAGTTGGTGATCGGGTTTGTCCATCCCCCCACGGAAGACAACGTTCGCTCGGCATTAGCGCTCAGGGGAACCACGGATTTTCTGACCGTCAAAGGCTTGGAAGGGAGCTGTGATTTGCCGCGCGATCGCACGGCCATTCTAGGCAAGAATACGGGCACCAATAGGGGCGACCATCCATCTAATGCTAGTTCCAGCTTTGAACGACCTTCCAGCTTTGAACGACTATTATTGCATTCACGGGACTACGGGTTTGCAGGAACTGAATTAGCCTTGGGAACCCCCGAAGATTTGATTGAAAATATCCAGTCGGTGCTGCAAGGCCATCCCTCAGAATGGATGCAAGCAGCCATTTGGAATAGTGGGTTTTATCTAGCCCATTGTGGGATTTGCCCCGATCTACCCACTGGATTCACCTATGCCAAAGAGCTACTCACCAGCGGTCAGGTGATGGGCCACCTCGAAGCCGTGCGTGCTGCCGTCACCAACCAGGAACCATCTTCGCTGGCACGGATGGGGGCTAGGGTCTGATGCCCCTGACCTAGCCCTATCGTCGAACTGACATTGAACAGACAACTCGACGTTGGAGTCCAGAAAATGATTGGCAGTTTTAAGAAATCCAACTTATTATTAAGAAAAGTAACGGAATTAGTTTTTGCAATTAAACTATGCGTTAACTGTCCACTGTCTTAGGTGAGGGCTAATCTGAGTGACTTTATTTCTACCATCGACACAGACCCCTGCAGAATCCTTCATTGCTGAGTTTTTTCAGCGATCGCAGGGTAACTGGCGCTCAGAGCGACGCTACTACACCTTGCCAGAGGGTGAAACCCAAGAAATGGTCAGTTTTATTACCGTGCGGTTTCTAGAGGCGGGAAGTCCTGAACTCATTCATCTGGCTCAACTCCATGAATTAGAGCCGGATCAAACCCTCACCTGTGGCACGGAAGTCACCTGGGACAGCCAGGATTCAGTGTCGGGCCGTAGAAAATCTAGGGGTTCCACCTTGTTTGGAGCGAAGGGAATGGTGTTGTATCGCGATCGCGGCTTTGCCACCCCTAAACCTGTGACAGCCAATTTCTACTTTCCCAACCCGGAAACTTTATGCTTAAAAACTGAATACAACGAAGATCTGTTTGAAGAAGAGTTAAAACTGATCGGTCAACAGTACCGCACTCGTCAAACGATCATCTCCAGGGCTGGAGAACAGGTGATGATTGGCCAATACCTAGAAAAACGCCAGTAGGGGTAACTGTGGTGGGTACCCTGAATCTATATCCACCAGGGGTACTCCTACGTTACTGAAAAAACGTCGTTGTTTTGGGTTGGTTTGTCGATGGTTGACTGGTAGGAATTCCTGGGGCGATCGGCAGCACCAAACGGGTCAGCACCCGTCCGTCTTCTAGTTGGTAGAGGTTTAGCTCTCCCCCCATCTGTTGCAGCAAGGATTGGCAGATAAACATATGCAGGCCAGGGGGTTGATCAAAGGTTGAAGGGGCCAATAGATCCACAACACGCCCTGCTTGTAGCTCGGCAATTAAGCGAGGCTCGATCACACCGCTATCAGTAATTGATAACTCTAAAGAACGGGGATCAATCGTTCGGCACCAGATATCCACGCGCCCACCGGGTTGACAGCGGTAGCAGGCTGTCACCAATACTTCATGAAGCACGAGCTCCATCTTGACAATATCGCCACTCAGCGTCAGATTGCCTTCATTATTGTGAACTTGAGACCATAACTGGCGTTGTTTAACTAAGCCATCAATGCGTTCCATACCCCGTTTGAGGAGTCCTGCTAGGGGGGCAGACTCCTGATAAGCTCGAAGTCGCCATTGCTCATCCCTCAGCACCTGAGTAATTGAGTTGAGGGAGTCCCCCAACTGACGAACCACTTGCTGGTAACGCATGCCATTCAAGGCATCTTTTTGCGCTGCCATTTCATCCAATCGTCTCAGAATCAAGTTCAGAGTCCGATACATTTCTTCAATACGGCGCTGTTTATACCAATTCAGACGTTCTAACTTTTCCTGGTACGCCTTTGACTTCTCTGTCAAAACCAAATGACGGCGAGACCAAGCCAATTGGCTGACTAAATTACCCAAAGCATTCAGGTGGCGATCAGGCCAATGACGACCTATATGATCCGCCACAATCACGATGCCCGTTGGTTCATGCTCTGGGGAAGTACGCAGAGCCATCGCTAGGATTTGACCAATATTCGTCCCACTCAACCACTGGCGCGTCTCTGCTGGCAAAACATCCACACTTAAGGGTAAAAGTCCATCGGCTTGCAGCACAGATTGGATAAAAGTATCCGTATAGATCGGAATCACAGCTTCCGTATTCACCGAAAAACTTTTATCTGAGAGCACTGGAAACGATACTCGACCTTTCTGCCGACCGGTCTGCCAAGTAACCATAGTTACCATGGGGGCTTGGAGAATCTGGGCAATATGTTGTAAAGTCAGGGATTCTAACCGCTCTAGTTGGTTGGTTTGTTGAATCGTTGTGATCGCCCACTGAGTCGTCTGGTAGATTTTTTGCTGTTGATCCGTTTGTTTTTGCAGTTGCCATTGGTGCAGAATCAGCCCTAGCTGCTGGCTCACCACCTGAACAATTTCTTGTTCCGATCGACTCCAAGCACGAGAAGCTTCATGGCAGACGATTAATAACCCTTCCACTTGCTGCCCATTAGAAGTTTTACAGACGAGCAGTGACTTGACATCCTGTTCTAATAACGGGTTGCGCCAAGCCATTAACTTTAAGTCTTCATCTAAGTTTTCAATGCTAATGGGTTCCCTGACCCGCTGTAACATTTGCCAATCTATTTCGCTCAACGTCAAAAGAGGAGAGGCGATGGGACGGCGATTCTTAGGTTGACTCTGATGGCAGATCTCAAACTCATCTTGATCAGGGTCATAAAGCAGCAAAAGAATGCGTTCTGCTCTCAGGCGTTTGCAAAGTTGCTCAGCACAGGTATGCAGCGTTTCTTTCCAGTCTTCCTCGCTGGAGATAGCTCTCGTCAACTCCGCTGTCAAAGTTTGGTCTAACTTCGTTTGTTTGACCGTCTCTTCCATGGCTTCTAACGGAGCCGTGAGAGCGACTAATTGAGCAGCCCCTCGCACGTAGGTTTTTTCTTGATCCTGCCAAATCCTGGCTTCATTCCCCTCAACCGCCAGAAATCCGAGCAACTCATTTTGAAACAAGATCGGAGCCGCCAGGAGCGATCGCGCTTGGATCTGTTGCATTAAGCGACTCGTAATATCACCCTTGAGAGAGCTATGGGCCTCCCCAATCGCAACGAGTTGATCGGCAGCTAAGGCTTCATAAAATTTACCGACCTCCTGGACTGTAATCCCAGGAGATTGTCCCAGAATCTCAGTATTCCCTTTACTTTTTTTGACTTGACGATTCGTAGTGCGCCGCCAGAAGTATCGCCGTTCCCGCTCAAACCAATAGATATTAGTTCGGGAGGGTTCAATAAATTGATGGGTTTCTTCAACCACCGCCTCGAGCCGTTCTGATAGGCTGGGCAACGTCCGCAACTTGTCTAGTAAGGAAAGCAGAGGTTGATCAGGACGTTTCACCTGTTGCCGCTGCACATTGACTTCCAAATAATGGATGGCTGTCGCCAGTTCCCCCACCACCGTTGAGAGTCGTGCCTTATCATCTGCGCGGGGGGTTGCTCCCCAGAGGGAAGACCCTAGTAACATCACCCCATAGCATTGATCCCGATGGCGAATCGGAAACAGGATCGTCCCTTGAATGTTGAATTTTTTAGCTGCTTTGCGCCAATCTCCTGCCCGCGTCTCTTCTCGGAGATCGGGGACAGCAACCGGTCGTTGTTGAATCACAACCTGCTCCAAGATATCTCCCGGAGCCATGACAAAACGCTGCTTCAAAAAACCTGCATCTCCAGGAATCGATCCTCCCTTACCCAATAAGCGGTGTTCTAGGCGTTCATATAAACCAATCCAAACAACGCTGTAATCAAATTCTTCTTGCAGGTATTTGAGGGTAATCTCAACCAGCATGTCAGCATTTTCCCCTTCCCGTATAGCCTGGAGGAGACGCCCTAAAGTAACTAATTGTTTTTCATGAACGGTTAGCTCTTTTGGCGGAGCCATATCACCACCTTACGGTTCAGGAAATCAAAGCTAGGTTAGCTTGCGTAAATTAGCTTGCCCAATCAATCGGTCTTTAAGATTAGCCGTCTTTAAGATTAACCTGAGAGGGTGTTTGAAAAGAGATGCGTGAGGTCAAAAATGAACTGCCCCTCCTGCCGGAATGACGGCAAACATGCAGTCTGTCGTCGATGGTAGCCAAGAGGAGAGTCATTCATAATCCAGGGATGGGCTTTTCAAACACCCTCTAAGGGGAGGTCTAAAAAAGTGGAGATTGGATTCCAAGCATTTCTGCAATTAGACTTGAAGTAGTCTCAATCGCTGATTTTTCTCAACTTTTTCCTTGACTGCTGATTCTTATGGTTGTTAGTTCCTACCGTTTGAAGCAACACAACTTACAGCACCACAACTTTACCCTAAGGACTTTTTAGCCCTACTCTGGATAAATTGTGATCAATGCAACTTTGACTCCCTTAGGGTACCCCAAACTCCCCCTTAAAAGAGCTGTTGATGTTGTAATTGCCTAGTTAAACCCCTGTCTCCTTCTCCTCTACTCTGAACAACCGGGATATTTTAGATTCTTGGACATCTATTCTTTGGACATCTATCAAGTTGCCATCCGTCCCCTCTTGTTTTCCGCCCTTAAAACCGATCCTGAATGGGCGCATCAACAAGCTTTGCAATTTTTAAGTTGGTTAGATCAAACGAGCCAATCTCCCCCAACCCGATGGTTATGCGCCCAATTGAACCATTCCTGCGGGTTGGCAGATGCTCGTCTCGAACAAACTTTATGGAGCCTGACCTTCAAAAACCCAGTGGGCTTGGCAGCAGGATTTGATAAGGATGGGGTAGGGGCTGGGATATGGTCAAACTTAGGGTTTGGCTTTGCAGAGCTAGGGACGGTCACTTTTCACGCCCAACCGGGCAATCCCCAACCCCGGTTATTTCGTCTCCTCTTAGACCAAGCGGTCCTGAATCGCATGGGATTCAATAATCAGGGGGCAGCCGCTCTAGCAGAAACCCTCAAAAATCGTTTGGGAGAGGGGCGTGAACCCAGCAAAATTCCCCTTGGCATTAATTTAGGCAAGTCTAAAATTACGCCTTTAGAAGCAGCAGTATCCGACTATGTAGGGAGCTTTCAATTGCTCCAAGCTTGGGGAGATTATTTTGTGGTAAACGTGAGCTCTCCAAATACACCAGGGTTGCGATCGCTCCAAGCCACCGACCAATTAGAGCCGATTCTGGCAGCCCTGCAAGCGCTTAACCAACCTCCAAAACCCCTGCTGATCAAAATTGCCCCAGACTTAGAATGGGAGGAGATTGCAGCGATTGTAGCCTTGGCACAGACCTATGATCTGGCTGGGATTATTGCTACCAACACCACGATTCGGCGGGATCACCTGAAGACGCTAGCGATCTCCGCCACGGGCAAATCAGTGCAAGAGGAAGCCGGAGGAATGAGTGGCGCACCCCTGCGGGAGCGCTCTACGGAGGTAATCCGGTTTATTTGGCAACAAACCCAAGGCACACTCCCCATCATCGGGGTCGGGGGAATCTTTACAGCAGAGGATGCCTGGGAAAAGATTACAGCCGGAGCGAGTCTTCTTCAGGTGTATACGGGCTGGGTTTACGAAGGCCCCTGGATGATCCGCCGGATTTTGCAAGGGCTAGTTGCCAAGCTAGAAGAACGGGGTTTCTCAACATTGACTGAAGCAGTGGGAACCTCAAATCAGTAGGGACTCCCAGAGGATTCATCTCTACAAGGAATTATTTCTTGACTCAGCAATGTCTATGATGCTGCATTGATCAGCGTTAGGGACTTGCGGTTTAATAACATCCCAGTCGTAGGGGCATCCGGTTCCCATTCCAATGGCAATTCAGGAGGGTTTTCCAACCTCATTGAAATTGTCCTTGCTTCAGTCTGCAAGTTAGTCATGGGATCACCTGATCTAGAATGTGGAGTGCGCTCGTCCTCACCTCAGTCTCCGGTTTGAGAGTGCGATCACCATAGCCTAGCGAGTGCTTACAATCCAAAATCCAATGTCTGACTTTACCCTCACCTGCCCCATCCCCATCCAACAATATCCCCAGGTATTGCTAGCCCACGGGGGCGGAGGGCGATTGATGCATCAACTGATTGAGCAGATGTTTGTACCCGTGTTTGGGTCGGGCGATCGCATTCAGCATGATGCCGCCACCCTCCAGTTACCCGGTAACCGTATTGCCTTCACCACCGACTCCTATGTGGTAAAACCCCTGTTTTTCCCCGGTGGAGATATCGGTTCCCTAGCCGTGCATGGCACCGTCAATGACTTGGCAATGGCAGGAGCACGGCCCCTCTATCTCAGTTTGGGGATGATTTTAGAAGAAGGGCTACCGATGGAAACCCTTTGGCGGGTGGTGCAATCCATTCAACGGGCCGCAACTCAGGCAAAGGTTCAGATTGTCACCGGAGACACCAAGGTTGTGGATCGCGGCAAAGGAGATGGCATTTTCATCAATACCGCTGGGGTAGGGGTGATTGAACATAGTTGGGTGATTGCTCCACCCTCCGTGCAACCTGGCGATGTGCTGCTGTTGAATGGCGATATTGGACGCCACGGCATCGCAATTATGGCGATGCGGGAGGGTTTAGAATTTGAAACTACGATTGAGAGTGATTCTGCTCCTGTTGCTGATCTGGTGTTAGAACTCTTGCAAGCAGGCATTGAGATCCACTGCCTCCGGGATCTAACGCGGGGTGGACTTGCCAGTACCCTCAACGAAATTGCCATGGCTGCTGGGGTGGAGATTGCGATCGCTGAACCCTCCCTCATCATCTGCGAAGAAGTGCGAGGAGCCTGCGAAATCCTGGGACTCGACCCCCTGTATATCGCCAACGAAGGACGCTTCGTTGCCTTTGTCCCTGCCCATGCTGCCGATCAAGCCCTGGCGATCATGCACGCCTATCAGCAAAAAACAGAGGGAACTAAGGCTGCCTATGTAGTGGGTCATGTGAAGGAGCGATCGCCCCATTCCTTCGGTACATCCTCCGGCTTGGTGACTCTGGAGAGCCAAATCGGTGCCAGCCGGATTGTCGAAATGCTAAGTGGAGAACAACTCCCCAGGATCTGCTAAAATTCCACCTTCACTAGAATAGGCAATCGCTTGATAGAAGCATAAAATCAAGCCATGACCATTGATGCAATAGATTATGTTAAAAACACTTTGGGCTATTGTTCAACAAGGGAAAATTGAATTAATCGAGTCATCAGAGCTACCAGAAGGAATAAGGGTGTTAGTAACACTGTTCCCTGATCAAGAGGCTGAGTTCTGGATGCAAGCCAGTCGAACGTCGCTAGATACATTGTGGGATAACACCGAGAATGATATTTATGCCCAATTGCTCTAAAAATGACATCATCCTAGTTCGATATCCCTTTTCAGACTTGTCAAGTTCCAAGGTTAGACCTGCCATTGTGGTGAGTACAGCGCACATCTCTCAAGACATTATGATCACCCCACTGACGAGTAAAACGGGAGGGTTAGTTGAGGGAGAATTGATACTTATTGAGTGGGTGGCGGCAGGGCTAAACGTCACTACAGCTGTTAAGCGTGGGCTATATACCTTGCATGAAAGCCTAGTTGTGAAACGAGTTGGAACCTTAGAAGATGTAGATGCTGAGCAGCTTGAATAGGCATTGAGAGGTTGGTTAGGTTTGTAATGGAAGTTAGCCATCCGCATTGCCCCGCCCTAGAATTTCAGTAAAAAATAGCTTTCTACTGCTCAACACCCTTCAGAATCAGGAGTGCAATCGGAACTGAGTCATCTATAGACCTACAACCAAGCAACTCTGAGATTACCCATGAACCTCCCCAGGAAGTTATGCCGGATCGCCTACCGTCGGGTATTGCCCTTGAGCTTAGCTTTGCTCAGCACCATCTTCAGCATTTGGATTAACCCTCTGATTCAACCCAGCTTTGCAACCCTGCCAATTCCGCAGCCAAGTCCAGCCTTAACCCTCAAAACCAAGCCCAAAGGGGTTCTTTCTGCTCCACCTCAAGCAACTGTCCAGCCATCTCCAGAGTCGGCTCAAATACCCCCACAGGCACCAACCCCGACTGATTCTAGCAATCCTGCCCCGATCGCTGAGCAGCCCACGGAACCTACCCTGACCCCGGAAGAAGTGAGCCGCCAGATAAAGCTGATTGAGGCGGATCAACTTTATCTAGGAGGACAATTTGCGGCTGCCGAAAAACTCTACCGAGAAGTCAAGACACCTTTGGGCAATCAGGCAATCTCCTCAGCTTCCAGCGTCCTTCCCGAACCGTTTAGCGATTCGGCCTTACTCTCACCTGCGGGAAGAGTTTACTGGCGAGAGTCTGAGGCAGGCTTGGCGGCCAAGTTAGAAACTCGCACCTTGGTGCCGTTGAAGTTGCTGGTGCAGCAAGTGCCTCAATTTGTGCCGGGGCAGATCCGACTAGCCCAGATGCTTAGGGAGTATGGTCGCTTATCTGAAGCTGTGAATCTAATGGAATCTGCCACCAGCCTGTATCCCAATCAACCGGATCTGCTGAAGGCAAAGGTCACTACCCTAGAAGCCGCAAACCAGTGGATGGAAGCCTCGATCTCAGCCCGTCAATTTGCCCTCCTGAATCCAGGCGATCCGGCAGCCGCTGAATTTGACCAAATTGCCGATCGCAATCTCCAACGGTTTCAGGGAGCTTTACAGGAGCGTTTGACTGGGAATGCGATCGCAAATTTCCTCACAGGTGCCTTGAGCTTTGCCCTCACGGGTAGCTTGTATGGCCCCTTTTCTGCTGTCCAGACGGCAACCATGCTGCTCCAAGGGGAATCGGGGCTCGGCGAGAGTGTGGCGAAGCAGGCTAAGGAACAACTGGAGATGGTAGAAGATCCGGAAATCCAAAATTACGTCACCGAACTGGGTCAACGCATCGCCACGGTTGCCGGACGGAAGGATTTCAAGTATGAGTTTTATGTGGTGCTAGACGATAAACTCAATGCCTTTGCTTTGCCAGGTGGCAAGGTATTTGTCAATGCCGGAGCCTTGGTGAATACCCACTCAGAGGCAGAACTGGCGGGTTTAATGGCCCATGAAATTTCCCATGCCGTTTTATCCCACGGGTTTCAGCTAGTTGCGGAGGGTAACTTATTGTCCAATGCCACGCAATTTCTACCCTTAAGCGGCCTACTAACCAATTTGTTTGTGTTTAGCTATAGCCGAGATATGGAGCGTCAGGCAGATTTCCTGGGAACTCGGATTCTTGCATCTACAGGCTATGCGGCAGATGGAATGCGGAATTTAATGGTCGCCCTCAAAAAGGAAGAAACCCGGTTTCCCTTTAGCTTCCTATCAACCCATCCCGTTACCGATGAGCGGATTAGTTATCTAGAAAATCTGATTGACCGCAATGGCTACAATCGTTATGCCTATGAAGGGGTTGCTAAACATGCTGCCATTAAAACCCAGGTTAAAAAACTCTTAGCTGAGCAGAAGGCTCGCGATACTAAACCAGACAAGCAACCATGACGGATTCCCCAGCTCATTTACTAGGACGGGCGATCGCGATTGCCGCCACCGCCCACCAACACCAACTGGATAAAGCCCATTCCCCCTACATTCTGCATCCTTTGCGGTTGATGCTTAGAGGTCGCACGGTGACCGAGCAAATCGTTGCGGTCTTGCATGATGTCGTTGAAGACTCTGACTGGACTCTGGAGCAACTGGCAGCAGAAGGTTTTTCTGCAGAAGTGTTGGGAGCGATCGCCAGCCTTACCCACCATCCTGAGGAAAGTTACGAGCAATTTATTGACCGCGTGCTGTTGAACCCCTTGGCAACTCAAGTCAAACTCTATGACCTAGAAGACAATATGACCCTGACCCGGCTCAGCAGCTTAAGCGAAAAAGATTTAGCACGGTTACAGCGCTATCACAAAGCCCATCAACGTATTTTGCTGACTCTGCAAGAGCAACAATCTGCTTAGAGGGCATGGCAGTGCCATGCCCCTACAGAATTTTAGAACCTGCTTGAAACATCTCCATCCAGACTCGAACCCAAGCCGATCCCCCTCCATCCTCCTTAGCAAGAGAGACCTTTAAAGTATTCTCCCCCCTTTTTAAGGGGGGTTGGGGGGGATCTAAGCATTTTGCGATTGGCAGTAGAACTTTTCAAACAGCTTCTTAATAGGGCTTAATAGGGCCATTTCCAGTTGCGGATTTCAGGCATGTCGTCGCCATAGGTGGAGACATAGTGCTTGTGCTCAATCAGTTTATTGTGCAGAAACTGCTTCACATGGGCACCAATATGCTTGAGATGGGGCACGCGATCGATGACATCATCTGCCAAGCTAAAACGGTCTAGCTCGTTCATCACCACCATATCAAAGGGCGTGGAGGTAGTACCCTCCTCTTTGTAGCCCCGCACATGGAGATTGGCATGGTTCGTCCGGCGGTAGGTGAGCCGATGGATTAGCCAGGGGTAGCCATGATAGGCGAAGACAATCGGCTTGTCGGGGGTAAAGATCGAGTCAAAGTCCTTATCGCTCAGACCGTGGGGATGTTCGCTGGCGGGTTGCAGGGTCATCAAATCTACCACATTCACAAACCGGATCTTGAGATCGGGGAAATGCTGTCGTAGTAGGTCAACCGCTGCCAGAGCTTCTAAGGTCGGTATATCCCCAGCACAGGCCATCACCACATCGGGTTCGGTGCCTTGGTCATTACTGGCCCAATCCCAAATGCCCACACCTGCTGTGCAATGCTTGACTGCCGCATCCATATCTAAGTACTGCAAGGCGGGTTGTTTGCCCGCGACAATCACGTTCACGTAGTGGCGACTGCGGAGACAGTGATCGGTGACAGAGAGTAGGGTATTGGCATCAGGGGGCAAATAAACTCGAATAATATCGGCTTTTTTATTCACTACATGGTCAATAAAGCCCGGATCTTGGTGGCTGAAGCCATTGTGATCCTGCCGCCAGACGTGGGAAGTCAGCAGGTAGGTGAGGGAAGCGATGGGTCTACGCCAAGCAATATGACGGGTGGTTTTCAGCCACTTGGCGTGCTGGTTAAACATCGAATCGACTAGATGGATAAAGGCTTCATAGCAGGAGAAGAACCCGTGGCGACCCGTGAGCAGATAGCCCTCTAACCAACCCTGACAGGTATGCTCGCTGAGAATTTCCATCACCCGACCCTCAGGGGCAAGGTGGTCATCGTAGGGCAGGGTTTCAGCAACCCAAGTGCGATCGGTGGCCTCAAATACATCACTGAGCCGATTAGATGCGGTTTCATCAGGCCCAACAATGCGGAAGTTGCGAGTCTCCAGGTTCAGCTTCATCACGTCCCGCAGGAATTTGCCTGTAACACGGGTAGACTCCACCTCAAGATTGCCTGGTTTGGCGATTTTAACCGCATAGTCCCGGAAGTCCGGCATCTTCAGATCCCGCAGCAACAGACCTCCGTTGGCGTGGGGGTTCGCGCCCATCCGGAGTTCTCCCTTAGGAGCTAGCTCTGCCAGTTCATCCAAGAGTTTGCCGTTGTCATCAAACAGTTCTTCGGGCTTGTAGCTCTTCATCCACTCTTCCAGCAGTTTCACATGGCTGGGATTGCCAACCATTTCGGAAAAGGGGACTTGGTGCGATCGCCAATAATCTTCAGTCTTTTTACCATCCACTTCCTTCGGGCCAGTCCAACCCTTGGGCGATCGCAGGATAATCATCGGCCATTGCGGACGACCTGAATAACCGTGGGTACGGGCTTGGTGCTGAATGGATTTAATTTCAGCCAAGGCGGTATCGAGGGTGGCCGCCATTAACTGATGCATGGCTTCTGGATCGGAACCTTCCACAAAGTAGGGCTTGTAGCCATAGCCAATAAATAGGCTCTCCAGTTCTTCATGGCTCAGACGCGCTAATACCGTGGGATTAGCAATTTTATAACCATTTAAATGGAGGATCGGAAGCACGGCTCCATCATGAACCGGGTTCAGAAATTTATTGGAGTGCCATGCGGTCGCCAAGGGGCCAGTTTCCGCTTCCCCATCCCCAACGACGCAACAGACGATCAGATCGGGGTTATCAAAAGCTGCTCCGTAGGCATGGGAGACGGCGTAGCCTAGTTCGCCCCCTTCATGGATGGAACCGGGGGTTTCGGGAGCCACATGGCTAGGAATACCGCCAGGGAAGGAGAACTGCTTGAATAGCCGCTTCATCCCCTCCGCATCCTGGGAAATATTGGGGTAAAACTCGCTGTAGGTGCCCTCTAGGTAAGTGTTCGCCACCAATCCGGGGCCACCATGACCAGGGCCAGCAATGTAGATAACGTTGAGGCGATCGCGCTTGATCACCCGGTTGAAGTGAACGTAGATAAAATTGAGTCCCGGCGTGGTGCCCCAATGCCCTAGCAATCGAGGTTTGACGTGTTCGATCTTCAGGGGTTCTTTCAATAGGGGATTATCAAAGAGATAAATTTGCCCAACCGATAGGTAATTTGCTGCTCGCCAGTAGGCATTCATCTTCTGGAGTTCGTCAGCACTCAGAGGCGATGGCTGGACAGGAAGTTGACTTTTATCTGGATAGGTCTGTGGTTTTATAGGGGATACAGTCATTGCGCCTGACTCCTAGAAATTGAGGTTTGTAAGAATTGGGGAATTAGAGCTGATGTCTAACCCAGTTCTACCTGTTCATTTTCTGTGGGGGCGGGTTTTCAGGGCGAATCGGTGCTTCTGACCAACGCTACTGGCTACACCTGCCCCGATCAACATGAGTTCTGAACCAGAAATGGACAGGTAGACCAATTTTGTGATGATCGTGCCTCAATTTTTTAGGACAGGCGAACTTTCTAGGGATCATTAAAGATTTTGGAGACTTCTGCTGCTGAATGAATGCCATACCCAGGGCGATCAGGAGCTTTCCCTTCCTGTTCTATCTGTATCTCGC
>JAYKHH010000520.1:0-5969 GCA_035285265.1 Leptolyngbyaceae cyanobacterium
GTGAAATACCTGGAGAATCGCCTGACCACCCGCCCGGCCCATATCGGCATTTCCCAATCCCCTTCCCTGGAAACCATCCTGATGCTTCAGCCCGACTTGATTCTGGGTCGTTTGTGGGGAGGTACTCATTACCCAGCCCTCAGCAAAATTGCGCCGACGCTCCTCCCCCTGGAAGAGGAGGCCCCGGATTATTGGCGCACCCGGCTGCAAATCTTGGGTCAGGCGCTACAACGGCAAGAAAAGGCAGCAACTGTGCTGGCAGAGCATGACCGGCAAATTAGCCAGACCCAGGCCAATCTAGCCAGTTATCAGGGCAAATCGGTACTGCTGTTGTCGATGTCGGGCCTAAAGCATATCAACATTTTTACCGATGAAGCCTTTGCGGGGCACCTGCTGGAAGCGGTTGGTTTATCTTTGCTGGTGCCTTCTGGCTCAGCTCTGGAGAACTCAGGACTCATGATTTCCGTTGAGATTCTGCCCCAACTCAACCCTGACTTTATCATTGTGATGGCCAGCGGAGATAGCCAGGTTGAGCAAATCCAGACCCTCTGGCGCGAACACCCCATTTTGCGATCGCACCCGACCTACCAGTCAAATCAGGTATATTTTGTGGACTATCAATTGTGGAGCCGCATCAACGGCCCGATTGCTGCTGAATTAGTTCTTGACGAAATCCAGGGACTCTTGTTACCCAGCCATGATTGATCTCCCTTTTCTTGAGTCTGTTAAGTTAGGGCGATCGCTGCGGTAAAACCAGGTTAAGGTTGAAGCGTTGCCTGAGTCATGTTGATCCAAGGAAAATGTTGTGAAAAGATCCTACCTGAGTATTTGCAGCATCGTCTTAGCATGTATCCTAATTGGCGGCGGTCAGGCGATCGCTAAGCCTAAAAAAACCTGCTCTTTCGATCCTAGTTTAGGAAAACCGAATCCCCTAGGAATGCGAGCCTTTATTACCATCCAGGAAGAAGAGGGATACACCAGCGTTATATTTGAACAGTTTTCCTCTCGAATAGATAGCAAGCGAGCAGTAACAATTTCTACCAGGCGTGAACTAAATTTCCATAACACCAATCTGAAGCAAACCCGCACCCTATTACTGCAAACTCCCCAGTATTACTCAGAACTGGTGGGCTATGAAGATCCTGATGGCTTTGCTCCGGTCAATCGAGTTTTAACCTGCCGCTAGTTCCATAGCAGTGAACTACGAGTGGGTAAACGCTTGCTGATAATTCAGTAGAGACACTAACCTTGAAGTAACTTAAGTCTGCAATACTTCTAAGGGAAGACTTTAGAGGAAATCATCGAGTTGGGCTTGTAGGCGACTTTGATATTTCTCTCCAGTCTGCTCATGAGCGATTAAGTCAACACAGTATTAGCCAAGGGTGTTTATCAATGACGCAAATTACAATCTGGAGAAGGCAGGCTGCGGAAAGGTTAGGCGAGCTCATTGTTAAGATTCAGGGAGAGAGTGCCGAAGTTCAGGATGGATTAGTCGATGACTTAATCAGAACCTTGAATAGCTTGCCTGCCAGACCTGCAACTCGCAAGCCCTATGAAGGTATTTTTCCCGGTGTTGATACCGCTACAGGCAGACAGAAGGCATCTGAAATGCTACAAGCCTTAATTCTGAAAATCCCCACGGACACCGATCATCCTAACGATGCTCTAGTCGATGATCTGCTGCGATCGCTCAGCAATCTTCCCCCCAGACCTGCGGAACGGCAACCCTATGCGGGCATCTTCCCGGAAACCAAGATTCTTCAGGTCACCGCTCAACAACTGTTGGCGATCGCACCCTTTGCTAACCCAACTCAAATTGAAAAGTTAACTCCTCACATCAATCAAACGATGGAGGAGTTTGGGATCACCACCCGCCTGCGACAAGCCCATTTTCTAGCTCAAATTGCCCATGAATCTGGGTCGTTTAACTATCTAGAAGAAATTGCATCTGGAGATGACTACGAAGGATGGACAGAGCTAGGCAATACTCAACCCGGTGATGGCAGACGATTTAAGGGTAGAGGTTTAATTCAAATTACGGGTCGGGCTAATTACAAAGATTGTGGCACTGCTCTAGGAGTCGATTTAATTGCCAACCCAACTCGCCTATCAGATTACGACCTAGCAGCTAGAAGTGCAGGTTGGTATTGGGATACTCGTAAATTAAATGGAGATGCTGATCAGGATGATGTGAGAACCGTCACCAAGATCATTAATGGTGGTTTCAATGGTTTAGAAGACAGAATCCACTTTCTCCAGGCTGCCAAGAAAGTCTTTGGAATTTAAGCAGGGGCAGTCCATGCAGCAGCCTTTCTGAAGGTGGTTAGGGGTTTATAGTGATTGAAAGCTGGATATGTCGCAATTCTAACGAAACCCTAGTCTGGCTTTTAGACTGACACTGGGGATGAAGCGTGCGTGTCATCGATTACAGGATGACTTGAAAATAACTGCTCATAGGAAGGAAAGCGATCGCCATCTCTGTGACAATATCAAACCTTAGGGGGCAAGCCTTAGGAGTCAAATAAACGGGTGCAAAGGGTAGCATGACAGATATTTTTATCTCCTATTCACGACGCAACAAGGACTTTGTTAAAGAACTCCATGCGCGATTGACCCAGGATCAGCGGGATGTTTGGGTGGACTGGGAAGATATTCCACCGGGAGCGGATTGGCGCAAGGAAATTCAAGTGGGAGTTGAGGAAGCCAATACCTTCGTATTTGTCCTGAGTCCTGATTCGGTGATCTCCTATGAGTGCAAAGTTGAAATTGACCATGCAGTCAAGCACAATAAGCGTCTAGTTCCTCTGGTTCGTCATGATGTTGACCCTAAAATGGTTCATCCAGCTTTAGCTGCCTTGAATTGGATTTTCTGCCGAGAGAATGATGATTTGGAAGTAGCCTATGCCACACTGATTCAAGTTCTGGATACAGATTTAGAGCATGTCAGAAACCATACTCGCCTACTCATGCGTGCTCTAGAGTGGGATGGCAAAGCGCGAAGTAAAAGCTTTTTATTACGGGGTGATGACCATAAGGAGGCTTGTGATTGGCTTCTGCAAGCCGTCGATAAGTCGCCTCAACCCACTGCCCTCCAGACCCAATACATCACGATTAGTGGTCAATCAGAGGCTAAGCAGCAACGACGGACGATCGCGATTACAGCAATCTGTTTCCTTGCCATGACGGGGTTGGCTGGATTTTCTGTGATCCAGTATCAGGATGCTTTAGCTCGCCGCAAAGAAGCGGAGCAGCAACGCAACCTGGCGATCGAAAGCCAAATTACGGCCTCAGCCTCTGAGGCCGAAGCTCGTTTTTTAGGGGATGACCAATTAGGAGCTATGAGCTTGAGTGTCAAGGCCAGTAGACAGCTACAAGAGCATGAGGACTGGATTAAGGATCAGACTCAACTAGAAACGGTGGCAGTGCTGCGAGAGATTATCTATGGAGTTGTAGAACGTAATCGATTGCAACGCCATAGCGGTCGGGTTTGGAGCGTCAGTTTTAGCCCCGATGGTAAGATCCTTGCCTCCGCCAGTGATGACGGCAGTATTTTGCTGTGGAGCCGGACAGGTCAACTCCTTAAAACCCTAGAGGGACACACGGGTAGGGTGGTAAGCATCAAGTTTAGCCCCGATGGGCAAACCCTAGCCTCCGCTAGCACAGACAAAACTGTGAAACTCTGGCGGCCTGATGGAGTCTTACTGAGAACCCTTCAGGGTCATGGAAATAGCGTTTGGAGTGTTAGTTTCAGCCCCGATGGACAAACCCTAGCCTCCGCTAGTACAGACAAAACTGTAAAACTTTGGGCTCTAGACGGTAAGCTACTCAATCGCTTTCAAGGGCATACCGCCGGGATCTATAGCGTTGCCTTTAGCCCGGATGGACAAACATTAGCAACGGCAAGTGCTGACAAAACCATTAAACTTTGGAGTCGAGAGGGTGAATTGCGAACCACACTCCAAGGGCATCAAGGCACTGTCAGTATGGTTACCTTTAGTCCCGATGGTACCAAGATGGCGACAGTCAGTGAAGATGGAACCCTCAAAATTTGGAGTCGTGACGGAGTTCTACTCAACAGCCTAGGAGGCTCCAGAAGATGGATTTATGGTGTGGCTTTTAGCCCTGACAGTCGTAATATAGTGACCACGGCGGCTGATAACGAGATTAAGCTTTGGAGTGCTGAGGGCCGATTTCTCAATTCCTTGAAAGGGCATAGTGACACAGTTCTAGACGCAACCTTTAGTCCCGATGGGGAAGTGATTGCTTCAGCAAGTGCCGATAATACAGTCAAACTCTGGAGTCGCTATAATCGCTTCCTAACTACGCTCCACGGGCACAATGATAGTATTTACGGCGTGAGTTTCAGCCCCGATGGGCAAACCCTTGCCTCAGCCAGTGAAGATACAACGGTCAAGCTTTGGCAACTCGACGGTAAGCTGCTCAAAACACTTGAGGGGCATAGAGATCGAGTTAATCGAGTTAGCTTTAGTCCCGATGGCAAGACCCTGGCCTCAGCAGGTGAAGATAGCTCTGTCAATTTATGGGCACTCGATGGCAGTTTACTCAAAACATTGAAAGGGCATACTGACGCTGTCCATAGTGTGATCTTTAGTCCCGATGGTCAGATGCTAGCGACAGCGAGTGATGACAAAACCGTCAAGCTCTGGAATCGGGATGGCATCCTGCTCACAACCTTATATGGTCATGGTGATGGGGTCAGGGATGTGAATTTCAGTACTGATAGCAAGCTACTGGTGACGGCGAGTGATGACAAAACCGTTCGGCTCTGGAATCGAGATGGCACCCTGCTCAAAACCTTACGCGAACATACGGGCAAGGTCAGAACTGCTGCCTTCAGCCCCGATGGTACCCTCATTGTGTCCGGTGGCAAAGATCAGACTGTGAAGCTCTGGAGTCAGGATGGAAAATTGCTGAAAACTCTAGAAGGGCACAAGGCTGGAGTTCGGGAAATCAAGTTCAGGGCGGGGGGCAAACAGTTTATATCTGCGGGCGAAGATCACACCTTGATCCTTTGGAGTACCGAGGGCGCATTGCTAAAGATCTTTAAGGGTCATAGCGGTGGAGTACTAGGAACCAGCTTTAGTCCCGATGGGAAGCTACTGGCCTCAGCCAGTGCCGACAATACAATCAAACTTTGGCAAATGAGGAAGACGGAGCGATCGCAAGCCGAAGAACGAGATGCTTTGATTAAACAAGCCTGTGACTGGCTCCAAGATTATCTGCAAAATCAGCCAAGTCAGGGGGGCGATTCTCGTTCTGAGACGCCACGCGATCGCCAACTCTGTAAGGGCGTTAAAGCTAATTAATTGTTAAAGCCAATTAATTTTCGTAAACCCTACCATCGGGCATCGTTGCCCCCTCCAATTCTGCATAGGTTAAGTTGGCAGTACTCAATTCTGCCTTAGCAAGATTAGCTCGGGTGAGATTTGCACTCGTTAGATTGGTTCTAGCCAAATAAGCTTCAATCAAATTTGCATCTGACAGGTTAGCGTGACTGAGGTTCGCACGAGTTAAATCTGCTCGATTCAGTCTCGCTCCACTCAAGTTAGCGTAGCTTAAATTCGTTTTGCTCAGCTTTGCATCCGTCAAATTAGCACTACTGAGATTAACTGCCTTGATTACAGCTTCTACGAGGTTTGCCCTCTCTAATTTGGCATCGATTAAAATTGCATTGGTTAGGGTAGTTTGAGAGAGATTGGCATCGCTTAAGAAAGTACCTTTGAGGTTAGCCTCTTGTAAATTAGAGCCTTCTAAATTGGCTTCGCGAAGATTCGTTTCCTGAAGATTAGCATGACTTAAGTTAGCTTGCCTGAGGTCAACTCCTGCTAAATTAGCACCTTGCAAGTCTGCTCCTCGCAGATCTACTCCGCGCAAGTCAGCCCCCTCATATACTCTCTTTTCGACTCGAAAGTTGGCTCCCCGTAGACATACTCCCCGCAGACAAGCCC
>JAYKHH010000521.1:0-8246 GCA_035285265.1 Leptolyngbyaceae cyanobacterium
AGTTAGGAATAGGTGGGAAATTAGATTTCCTTGCATCCGCGCCAGAATTTAGAGTTGATTCGAGAACGAAAAGATTTCACAATTATTGGCAAGGTATGACCCTTTCAAGCCTGGGCCAACTCGGAGATATAAGTTATTCGGCATAAATATTTCCCAATCTGCAACCTCTTCATCTTGCAAAATCTTCTCCTTGCCTGAATTAGGTATTATTAGCAACAATGAGCCATTCGCTAAGTGCAGCCACAAACCAAATCCCCAAGCATTCTCTAAATCTTGAATCGTAAAGAGGTCAGCCGCATCAATTAAAGTACCCGATTGAATCAGATTTACATTTGTTTTAATTTCTTGTTTATTCACACGTCTAGAAATCGATTGAAATTCTGATTTCTCCTCGTCATAACCAAGAAAGATTCCATCTGGGTTGAATAGCAACCATGGTGAGGCTCTTGCTCCAATGATGTAAGAGCCTTTAACTAAATGCTGCAATTTTGGAGATGAATATTGTTGAGGATTACCGAAGTGTAGGGTTAGTTCATCACCATAGGAAAACCGAAGCTGAAGCAATGGCTGATCAATCAACTGTTTCAAATAGTTAGTGTTAGATTGATCAGGAGGCTGATGCTCATTAGAGGCAGAGCCAATCTTAAGAAATGGATAATTGATCGATCTTAATAAGGTTTCAAGCCTATGCGTTTCAATTGCCTTATGGTCAATGGATTGCTGTTGAAGGTCGCGAAGATTAAGTGTACCAAACATCACTACCCCTATCTTTATTCAACGGAGTCAGCTTGATCAATCCCCAAGAACTCACCCCCCTTCTTTACCAATTCATCCCAAGTATAATCTCCTCTATCATTCCGTGTTCCCCTTTCACCAGAGCGTTTGCACTCCTCCAGAAAATCTCCAAATTCTCTCCTGGTATTTAGATCCATTCCAAGCAATTTGGCAACTGCCTCCACTTCCTGGATGTCTTTTTTCCTGCCCACTTGAATATTAAGGGTAAGGGTGACAAGGCTTAGGCTAACATTGAAGCGTTTTTTTTGGTGCCATCTAATACCCTTATCTTAATCAATAGCTGAGTCGGGTAGACTGTGTTCACCGTTTTGAATCGCTGACTCAATCGCGATCGCCCCTCTCCCCAGGCATGAACCTAAAGCATTAGAATCATGGGAAGAAGCACTCCTACTACTCCCCTAATACCCATGACAGCGACACTCATTCAGAGTCCTGATCGGGTTTTACTGAAAAATATTAGCTGGCAGACCTATCAATTGCTGAGCAAAGACTTTGAGCAGCAGCCTGCTATGCGCTTAACCTATGACCGAGGGCTATTAGAAATCAGAAGGCCACTAGATCCCCAGGAAACCTGCAAAAAGCTTCTGGGACGTTTAGTGGAAGCCCTGACCGAGGAATTAGGAGTCGAGATTCGGAGTTTGGGGTCTAGGACGTGCGATCGCGAAGACCTAGCGCGAGGACTAGAACCCGATCAGTGTTACTACATTCAAAATGCACCAGCGGTCTGGAACAAAGCCCAAATTGATCTGAGACAAGATCCACTTCCCGAACTGGCAATTGAAATTGACATTACTAGCAGTTCTATGAATCGGTTGGACATTTATGCAGACCTAGGAGTGCCTGAGGTTTGGCGTTATGATGGGCGATCGCTCACCATCTATGGTCAATGGGCAATACCAATTTTGTAGCCATAGTTTGGCGTTCCCCTTCTTAACCCCCGATGCCCTGGAAAGGTTTTTGGATCTCAAGCAAACCACCCAAGAGAATGCACTGATGCGGATGTTTCGAGCCTGGGTTAGCGATAACTTGAACTGCTAGGAGGGTTTGCAAGGCGATTTTGGATACAAATTTTACTTTATCCCAAACGACCGCAACGCCCACCGTTAAAGAGCAGTCATGACTTGCAATAACTCAGTTGATAAATCAGCCGTGCAATCTTGCTGTTCCTTAAATAAAACACCTGCCAATAAGTAGAGATTTGATGAGTAAAATGCCTTGTTGCATTTCCGTAACTCAATAATTGTATTTTTTACCTTGGGTTCAGAACTATAGCATCCAAATTTCATGGGTAAAATCATGAATTCGCTCACCCAGTAGCCCTGGGCATTGGCGTGCTGGATGGTTTCCACGGGATTAGAGTAGCTAGAAATCATTAAAAAAATATTGTTGTAACCCAAGCTGAGGAGCTGTTTGGTGACGGTTGCCCCGTCTGACCCTCCATGCAAGAGCGGCATCAAAATATCAGGATCAGGCGCTGGTAAATAGGGGGGATTGGCAATGAGATAGTCTGCCTGAGGCTTGGCAGAATCAAAGAAGGATTGGTTGTGAATGACATACTTGTGGCTGAGCTGACACGCTTGAATCCTGGAATTGGCAACGTGATAAGCAGAGGTATTCAGTTCGTAGCCATGAATCACACCCTCGAAGGGAGTTCTGATTAAAGAGTTAATAATGGGACTCCCATCTCCTGTACCAAATTCAACGACTCGATCTGAACTCAGGCAGTTGTTTAGTACCAGCAGATCTAAACAATGGGAATAGAATTTAGATTCTTCTGGACACCAAAAGACTTCAGTATGGGGTAAAAAACTTGTAGAGGTATTGGGACGCAGGAATCCATCTTTCAAGGTGGTCACCTCACTAGTTTTGACAAAACAGTTTTAGTGAAAGCGATCGCCTAGGCTGATCCACGCCTAGGATCGACCCTAGGGAGCTAGCTCAATGCTCTGTCTCTTGTACAGATCTGACTACGGCTGCACTGGCGCGATCGCCTAGCCATTTCTCCTGGTCATATCCCAGCAACAGTTCCCAGGCTTCAGCGGGGTAACGTTCTGCTAGGGGCAGGGCTACCTCTTCTAACATCCAACGCCCGTGGCGTTCGTCTTCTTTAATGTGCAATTCCCAATAGCCCATCGCAGCCTGCGACAGTCCTAGCCGTTGCGCGGCTGCCAAATAATTCCGATAGGTCGAGGGGCCTGCTACCTCAAAGTAAGCGAGTCCACCGTTGTAGCGCAGAAAGTAGCGCTTCCGCTCCGTTAGCAGAAAGTTATGGTTAATGCTTGCTAGCACTTCCCAGGGCACCAGGTCAAGATAGGCTTCGGGTGCGGTATCCATGCCAAACTCCCCTAGCATCTGGGCAAAGAAGGTAGAGTGCTTCCGGGCCAGACGACCTCCCCCATACTCTTCCATCAACACCCGAACTAAGGTTGATTGCACTTCATTGGCAGCCCCCCCTAAAATCCGCGATAGCCGACTGGCTTCCACCAATCCATCCAAGGAGGCGATCGCCAGCAAGTGACGGTAGCCCCTCTCAGTCATCTCTTCCCGTACAAACCGACTCTCTGGGGATAACGGGGGGTCTAAATCTGCTGCTGCTCGTTCTATTAAAGCTTGTTTGACATTGACAGATTGTAGGGCGGCTAAGTCTAGGTGCCTCACTTCCCACGCCTGCCAGACGGACTCAATCTGGTCGCGGATTTGGTGCAGATAGGGCGATCGCTCATTCGTATAATGCCGTAAATCGTCATACCAGAACAGTTTCAGACGATTAATACGGTAGAGCACTCGTTGCAAAAATTGATGGGCAGCTTCACATCCCCCCTCAGACCCATAGGCAGCTCCTAGGGCAGCCTCCAGGGTAGCTGCAAAATCCTGGATCAGGGAGGGTTGGGCTGTAACTTGGGCATCGAGATCCTCGGTTTCCAGGAACTGAATCAATTGGTGTTCTGCATTTAGATAGGAGGGAACACCGAGAGCGTTCTTTAAGGAGTCTTGGGACAGCTTGGGAGTCCCTGAGAAGTCCTTGAGGGACATCAAAACATTGCTTTGCATAAACGTAACTTTGGGTTTCTTAAAGATCTGCCCGCAATCTTGCTAAGGTGCTCACTGGCGATGATCGCGGCTACTAGTAGACCTCAGCTTCAAGGAACCGACCTTGGGTAGGAGCAGGGCAGCTATATCCCTACAGGAATGATTGCCAGTTCTACGCCTACGGCTACTAGGATTTCTGCTGGCCTTGGTAATAGCTCCATAGTTTGCACCAGCCCTACTTACCAGCCCTACTTAAAGTTAAAAACGCAAAGCAAATTCTCCGTCCATCTGCAGGTGGACTCTCAACCCTAGCAGGAGTATTCAGGGACAATGCTATTGACGACACAGCCTACAGGCAACCCAAGAGCATGAGCTGATGTGGATATTTCGAGCATAGGTCAGCGATCGTCGCATAGCAACTTGTGAGTAGGAACCGTAAGAGTTCACAGATGTAGGCTAGAGTACAAAGTACTGGTCAAGACAGATGCGTTATGAGTCAATCAACAGCACCTATCAATACTAAACTCATTGATTCTCTTGCCCAAATTATCCTGTCGCTCACCCATGAGGAACGGCAGATCCTTGAGCAAAAGATTCACACCCCAGAGTCACCATCCCCAGTTGATGTAAGCCAGTTTTTCCAAGAGCTTGACAGCCTAGAGATTGATCCTACTCAGCCTACCCTGCAGGAAATTAGCGAGGTCGTCAAAGACGTGCGCCGCGAACTCTGGGCTACAAGCGAATTGCCATTCTGACTCCTACTGAATTTTGCGATCGCTCCTTGGCAACCTAACCTGAGTTAGGGCATGACAAAGGGCGATCGCTACCTCTCTTAGCTCTACCAGACTCTAGCTCAACCCGGAAAGCAACTGCTCACGGGCAGTGGTAAGCGCTTCCGGTAGTTTACTAGGGTCACGTCCCCCGGCTTGGGCGAGATTCGGTCGTCCACCGCCACCACCGCCACAGAGTTTGGCGATCGCCCCAATAAATTTCCCGGCTTGCAATCCTTGCTTCACTACTGTTGGGCTAAAGGCAGCGACCAAGCTCACCTTATCGGCTTCGGGGACAGAACCTAAGACTACGGCCCCTTCACCGAGCTTTTGCAACAGGTATTCAGCAACGGTTTTCAGGGATTCGGCATCAATATCCTTGAGGGAAGCGACTAGGAGTTTATAGGGGCCAATCGGTTCCGCTTGCGCCAAAAGTTGAGAGGCTTGGGCGATCGCCAGTTCTCCTTTTAAGGTTTCTAGTTGCTTTTGTGTGGTTCTTAGTTCCGTTTGCAGTGCAGTGACCCGATCGGGGAGTTCTTCGGGCTTGGCTTTGAAGCGATCGCTTAAATCCCTTACCACTCGTTCCCGCACATTCAGGTATTCCAACACTGCTGGGCCTGCGATCGCTTCAATCCGCCGAACCCCCGATGCTACTCCTGCCTCGGAAACAATCTTAAACAAACCAATCTCAGCGGTGTTACTCACATGAGTACCGCCACAGAGTTCCATCGAAACGCCAGGGAAATCTAGAACTCGGACTTCATCGGCATACTTTTCACCAAACATGGCGATCGCTCCTTTGGCTTTCGCTTCTGCCAAGGGCAATACGGAGATATGCGCTGTATGGGCTTCCGCAATCCAAGTATTTACCTGATCTTCAACTTGCTGTAACTCTGACGGGGTAATGGAGCGGGGACAGTTAAAGTCAAAGCGCAGACGGTCAAAGGCAACCAGGGAGCCTGCTTGGGAAATGCTGTCATCCACCAATTGTTTCAGGGCTGCTTGTAATAAGTGAGTAGCGGTGTGGTGAGCTTGGACTCGACGACGGCACGCTAGATCAATTTGAGCCGTCACCGCATCCCCAATTCGCAACACACCCCGTTCAACTCGACCGAAGTGAATAAAAATGCTGGACTCTTTCTTAACATCCTCGATGCGTACCAAGGTGTCTGCGGTGGAGAGATAGCCGCGATCGCCAATTTGTCCCCCCGATTCGGCATAGAAGGGCGTTTGATCCAGAGCAACTTGGACTTCGGCACCCGCACTCGCTGCTTCTACCGACTTGCCATCAATCAGCAACACCTTCACCACTGCTTGACTTGAAGCTTGGGTGTAGCCCAGAAATGTCGTCTCGTGAATCTGAGCCGCCAACTGATCTAACGTTCCTTGTACCGTCAAATCAATGGTTTCGTGGGCCGCTTGGGAGCGACGGCGTTGTTGCTCCATTTCCGCTTCAAACCCTGCCACATCTACGGTCAAGTTTTGTTCGGCAGCCACTTCTTGGGTGAGTTCCAGGGGGAAGCCGTAGGTATCGTAAAGGGTAAAAGCATCGTGACCCGAAATCTGCTCGGTTTCCCGTGCCAGCAGTTCCGACAACAACTTTTCACCCCGCTCCAAGGTTTTGAGGAATTGGGATTCTTCCCGATTTAACTCGGCTTTAATGGCTTCTGCTTTGGTGCGAACTTGGGGATAGGCAGATTCGGCTAGGGCGATCGCCGTTTCAGCCACCTGAGCCGTAAATTCCCCGGAAATCCCAACCAAGCGCCCACAGCGAACCACCCGTCGCAACAACCGCCGCAGCACATAGCCCCGGCCAATATTAGAGGCCGTAATCCCATCGGCAATCATGTGAACCACAGCCCGAACATGGTCACCAATCACCTTTAAAGACACCTTGGTAGCCTCATCGGCTTGGGTATAGTCAATCCCTGCCAGTTCAGCCGCCGTTTGGATAATCGGTAAGATCAGGTCGGTTTCGTAGTTATTGGGCACCCGTTGCAGGATTTGCGCCATCCGCTCCAATCCCAACCCCGTATCAATATTTTGGTTTTGCAGGGGAGTGAGGTTGCCTTCGCTGTCCCGGTTGTACTGCATGAACACCAGGTTATAGAACTCGATGAACCGGGTGTCGTCTTCTAAATCAATGTCATCGCCCCGTTCGGGATGGAAATCATAATAAATCTCCGAACAAGGGCCACAGGGGCCGGTCGGCCCAGATACCCAAACGTTATCCTTCTCTCCCATGCGCTGAATTCGATGGGCGGGAATGCCGATCTGATCGCGCCACAGGGCAAAAGCTTCATCGTCCGATTCAAAGACACTGACCACCAAACGTTCTGGAGGCAGTCCAAATACTTCCGTCGAGAGTTCCCAGGCCCACGCGATCGCCTGGGACTTAAAGTAATCCCCAAAGCTAAAATTGCCGAGCATCTCAAAGAAGGTATGATGCCGAGCCGTGCGTCCCACATTTTCAATATCGTTGGTGCGAATACACTTCTGAGAAGTCGTAGCACGGGGAAATTCTGGCGTTCTTTGTCCCAGAAAAATCGGCTTAAAAGGTAGCATTCCGGCGATCGTCAGCAACACCGTTGGATCTTCAGGCACCAGGGAGGCACTGGGAAGCACGGCATGACCTCTCTGAGCATAGAAGTCTAGGAATTTCTGACGAATCTGGCTACCGCTAAGAAATTGGGGAGGCATGGCTCTGGGAATTACAAGAGATTAAGTCAACGCTTTATCTATTTTGACACCTGTGTTCCCTGGATTGAGATTTTTACGCGGAAGCTTCCCGCTTTGTCTAGTCCTGTCTGAGCGTAGAGGTTTAGAAACCAAGGTGACACGATTACAATGGGTGTACCGAACTCAAACTAGAACCATGCTTGCTGCTGTGCGTCCGCATCATTTCACGGTTAGTGAATATCACCGCATGAGCGAATTCGGCATCCTTGCCCCTAGCGAGCGGACTGAGCTTTTGAATGGACAAATCATCACAATGGCAGCTAAAGGCACCGCCCACAGTTCGGCGACCACGCTTACCAAAACCCTATTTGAGCGACGCCTCAGCAACCAAGCCACTATCCGAGTTCAAGATCCCATTTCCTTAAGCACAGATTCTGAACCAGAGCCAGATATTACGCTTGCTGTTCTCGATCCGCTTGCCTATAGTACCCATCACCCTACGGCATCAGAGGTGTTTTTGGTGATTGAGATTGCTGATTCTAGTTTGAAATATGACTTGGAAATCAAAGCTCCTACCTACTCAAAAGCCGGAATTTTGGAATATTGGGTTCTGGATGTCATCAAACGTCAACTTCATGTGTTTCGGCAACCGAGTCAGGAGGGCTATCAATCTCAAATGATTCTGGCAGAAACCTTAGAGGTTACACCCCTAGAATTTCCTGATTGTGCGATCGCCATCCGAGAACTCTTGCCACCCCTCTTACCTTTAACAGCCACTTGATTAAGCTGGGTTGGTATCATAGCCAACCAACTGCATTACGCCATCTAGATGTCCACTGAGATTTATCCCATCACCGGAAGCTTTAAATCCGATGGCAAGGGGGTTGGTGAAGTTCGGGTTGAAGAAGGCTCCGACTCCGGCGATCGCAGCCACGGGTAATGCCACAACCATCTATCTGCAAGCAGGTACTC
>JAYKHH010000522.1:0-3650 GCA_035285265.1 Leptolyngbyaceae cyanobacterium
TCTTCTCGATCAAAGTGTGATTGCAGATCATCAAGGGTTTAAGGCGAAGGAATATGGAGCCGAATACAAAATTATTCAAACAGGCAAAATCTGGAATCTAAGTCAGATCAACTTTGAAAAGCTCAAATCAGAGTTTAAGGTAGCACCTTACAAAAATATCGAAATTGCCGATCTGCGTAGCTTCCTGCAAGAAAAGCTGAACCAGATGCTGCAGCAAAATAGCACTCGCACTGACTTCGCTAAACGATTGCAAGCAATCATCGAACAGTACAATTCCGGGGGATCAACAACCGAGAACTATTATGAAGCCCTTGTAGAGTTTGCAGAAAACCTTAAACAGGAAGCAGAGCGTCATGTTCGGGAAGGACTAACCGAAGATGAATTAGAACTGTTCGATCTACTCAAGCAAGACAAGATGACCACCGAAGAAATCCAAAAAGTTAAACTGGCAGCAAAATCTTTGTTAACCCGGTTAATGGCAACTCAACCAAAAGTACTGGTACAGGATTGGTATAAAGATGCTCAGAGCCAACGTCGGGTTAAATCCACCGTCGAGGATGTTTTAGATCAGAACCTACCTGACAGTTACAATCGCGTCGTCTTCAAAGCCAAATGTGACACTGTTTTTGAGCTGATTTACACCCGTGCGAGTTCAGGGCAGAAATGGGCCGTATAGACTGGGAATCAATTCTTTAGATTGTGCGACGGGAAAATCTTAGCCTTCACTTCATACATCAATGGGCGCTAGCCATCCGCGCAAGAAGTAGAAAATTGACAGCATAAATTCCTGAAAGACACGGGTTGTTCGGGTTAGCGCTTCTGAGCTGGGTAAAATATCAGCTAACCGAATCTTACGCTTGGGCGTTGCACCGCCGGATTGGATCGTATAAAAGTCCGTCGGTCTGGGGATCACAATCATTCCCAGCTTTCGGAAGGTTCGCAAGGCCCGATAGCTATTCAGGGCCGAGGAAACCAGAAAGATGCGATTGCCAATTTTACGGTCTTGTAGGATTTTATTAACCGCTTCTGCACTGCCCCGGACATCAATGCCCGTCGATTCTAGGATAATCCGCTCCTTAGGAATCCCGTAACTGAGCAGTAAGGTTTCAATGGTATTGGCCTCTGAAATATCCTTGGCTTCTCCCTGTAAGTCCGAGCGGGGGCCAGCACTCACCAGCACAAAGGGGGTTCTGTCCCGCGCCCTCTGTTCGTCATAGAGTTGGGTCGCATAGAGGATGCGATCGCCCTTCTCGGTAAGCTGAATCCGAGTTCGGTAGGGTAAAGCGGGCTGCGTGGTACCCCAGCCTAAAACCACAATGGCATCTACATTTTGTTGACTGGTGGGTGGATTTGTTTCTGTACAGGGGCCTTGGCATACATTCTTCAAGGCTTGTTCCGCTTGCACAATTCCCAGTTCTGCCCGTTGAGTTAGGAAATAGGCAATGGCAGGGGTACTAGAAATGAACAAAATCAAAAGGGCTGCGAAGATGGGGGGTGCTACAACAGCCTTCTTCTTATGCCAATCTTTTAGGGCATAACCCAAGAGCATGATGGCAATCCCTAAGGGGCTGAAGGGAAAGGCTAAGAGACCCCAGATTTCTGAAATTCCGCCTTGGTTAGGCTTGAGAAAGATTAAGACGATGAGCGCACTAAAGACAATTCCGCCCAGCCAAGTATAGTAGAGCGGTGGGATGACCTTGAGCAATACATACCAGATCGCGCCACCAACGAGTGACCAAAGTAAAACTTGGGTGAGCAGTTCAAACACGCGGCACGTCCTTACGGAGTCTTAAAAAGGGCTTAACAGCCTAACTCTTTACCTGAGTTCGCTAACGCTATCACGAAGTGTGCATAACATATCACAATGGTTGCGATCCCAGGTATGGCGATCGCAGGGGCTGGGCTGCAGGTATCACCTAAAACCAGACATTACCCTAGCGAACTGCCTGCCTGTTTCACAAGCGCAAAAATATCGAATTCAGGGTTGACGAAGACGAAAACCTAAGATATTGATGCATCGAATTGGGTGGCGATCGCTATGATGAGGGATAGTTTGAAGAGTTTCCCGTATTGATGATGAGTTCTGAACTAGAGAAGGCACTGGCAGCCCTAGATCTGCCTGTGGATTGGATCGGACTGCGGCATGTTAAAGAAACCAATACTCGAAGGCGGGTACGGGATGGGTTGCCGAAAACCAACCGCAAATCTACAAGTCAGGGCGTGATGGTGGAAGTGCTGGTGAATGGACAGATTGGCTATGGGGCCACCCATTCCCTGCAAATCCCTAGCATCCAAGCAGCGGCGGCGAGTGCTTACCAACAGGCGATCGCGGCAGGTGAGTGGGCCACCCATGGCATCACCACTGCTCAGCGTCCGCCCGTACGGGGGCAGTATCGTTCCCCCGTTCGCCAGCCCTTGGATAGTCTAAGCCCAGGGGAGGTGAATGAAGTGTTGGTGAAGCTTTGTCAGACCCTGAAGGTTTCTGATCAGATTGTGCAAACCAGCGCTGAGATCATCGCTACGGAAACGGAGTCTTGGTTTGTTAGCAGCAACGGTTCAGAGGTGTATCAACAGGTGCAGCGGGTCGCAACGGATTATGAAGCTACTGCCCAAGCCGGAGCTATTGTTCAAAAACGCACGAATAATGGTTGGTTATCCCACTCCTATCAAGGAGGGCTGGAATATTGGCTGGAGCCGAATCTCTGGGAACGGGCGCAGCAAATTGGCGAGCAGGCGGTTGAACTCTTAACTGCTGAGGAATGTCCTAGTACCACGACCACGCTGGTTTTAGCGCCTGACCAGATGATGCTGCAAATCCATGAAAGTGTGGGACACCCCCTAGAGTTAGACCGGATTTTGGGGGATGAGCGCAACTATGCAGGTGGCAGTTTTGTGAAACCAGAGGATTTTGGTTCTCTCCGCTATGGTTCCCCCTTGATGACAATCACCTTTGACCCCACCGTGCCAGAAGAATACGCCAGCTACGGGTTTGATGATACGGGGGTGGCAGCTACACGGGAGTATCTGATTCAAGAGGGGGTGTTGCTGCGGGGGTTGGGTAGCTTGGAAAGCCAAGCCCGATCGCAGGTGCCAGGGGTTGCCTGTGCCAGAGCTTGCTCTTGGAATCGCCCTCCCATTGACCGGATCGCCAATTTGAACTTAGAACCGGGAGAGACCCCGTTTGAGCAACTGATTGCGGGCATTGAGCATGGGGTTTATATGACGGCTAACCAATCGTGGTCAATTGATGATCAACGGTATAAATTTCAGTTTGGTTGCGAGTACGCCAAGCTGATTGAAAACGGTCGGTTTACCAAAACCTTACGCAATCCTAACTATCGCGGCACGACTCCGGAATTTTGGCAGAGCTTAACCCAAGTCGGCGATCGCAACACCTGGGAACTCTACGGCACCCCCGCCTGCGGCAAGGGAGAACCCAACCAAACGATTTGGGTGGGGCATGGCTCCCCTGTGTGCGTATTTGACAATATGGAAGTGTTTGGAGGCGGAACATGACGCTACAGTTCATCCAGCCTCAAACCCCTGCCACCCTATCCCCGCGTTTTTGGCAATTAGCGACCGGATTGGAAGCGAGTTTTAATCAGGTGCTCGACATCCTAGGGCAGCACTGTCAACCGAGGGAGCAATTT
>JAYKHH010000523.1:0-3713 GCA_035285265.1 Leptolyngbyaceae cyanobacterium
GATCACGGCATAGGGGCCAACCTGCACCGTGGGGTGCAGCTCAGCGCCAGGATGAATCACAGCAGTGGGATGAATTAATGTAATCAAGGACACCTCTCCAAGTAGTATCCCCAGCAAGCGCGGGTATCAGCCATTAGTCCACCAAAGAAAACATCAGTTCGCCCTCAGCAGCTAACTTACCATCCACCTCAGCACGCCCCTGCATCTTACCGAAGCGCCGTCGCTTGACCACTAGTAGTTCTACCGTCATGATCAACTGATCCCCAGGGACAACGGGGCGGCGGAACCGAACCTTATCAATACCAGCAAACAGAAACAATCCACCTTCTAGATTGGCCATCTGAGTCAGGACAATGCCACCGACCTGAGCCATCGCTTCTACGATCAGAACTCCTGGCATAATTGGGCGGCCTGGGAAGTGCCCTTGAAAATGGGGTTCATTGAAGGTAACATTCTTAATCCCCACCGCTCGGGTTTCTGGGACATACTCAATAATCCGGTCTACGAGGGCGAAGGGATAGCGATGGGGCAGCAGTTTTTGGATTTGTTCTAGAGTCAGGACTGGCTGACGTGCCACCTGCTCAAGAAGGGGTGCAGGTGCTGCTGCATCCGGTAAAACTGCGGGTTCAGTGGTATCAACCGTCATCCTAAGTCCTTTGCGCTAAAAGCTGGGTAAGTTGGGCATGGAGTGTATGGCTCGCTTTATAAGCAAGAAAGTGAGCTTGGGGGAAAGAGCCAAGCAAACTTAAGTCTCCTATTAAGTCTAAAAGTTTATGGCGCACAGGTTCATTCAAAAATCTGAGAGGTGGGTTAATCCACCCCTCGGCCCCGCAAACTAAGGCATTCTCTAAACTACCGCCTTTAATTAAGCCATTGGCTCGCAAGTGTTCAATTTGATGGGCTAAGCCAAAGGTACGAGCGGGGGCAATTTCGTGGGCAAAACTGGAAGTACCTGGCGGGGTAACTTGACTGGGTGACCAACTGTGCCACTGATTGCCGATCGCGGGCAAGTCAAAATCAATCCCGTAGGTAAAACGGAGCTCTGGTGCAGGCAGGGCAGCCACAAAGGCATCTCCGTGATGTACCCAAATGGGTTCAGTCACCGTCGTAACTGGAAGGGGTTGGGCTTGGGGGGTTAAACCTGCCTCGGCGATCGCCGTCACCCATCCTTGCGCTGACCCATCTAGAAGCGGCACTTCAGCGTTATCAATCTCAATCCGGGCATTATCTACCCCCATTCCTGCTAAAGCAGCTAGGAGATGCTCTACCGTCCGAACGGTTGCTTCTCCCTGTACGAGTTCCGTAGAGAGTAGAGTCTGTCGCACCTGTTGCACCTGGGCTGGAATTATGGGTGCATCCGGCAGATCGACCCGCACAAAATATCGACCCGATCCAGCCGCAGCAGGTAAGACTCGTACTTGGGTCAACAGCCCCGTATGTAGCCCGACCCCTGAACGCTCAAATTCGGTTCCTAGAGTATGCTGAAACCCACTAAGGCTAGGGATTTCTGGGTTCCTAACTTCTACCTGCATTAGAATCGCTCTCCAATCCCAAAATGGATCCGGTTATTGCCTTGATCATTAATCCCATAATCAATCCGAATGGGGCCTAAGGGAGACTGGATTCTCACGCCTATACCATAGCCAATTCCACCACCGGGTTTCCCTCGAACTTGAGCGGGATTCCCAATCACGCTACTGCCACTGCCTAAGTCCGTAGCAGCATCCACGAATAGGGCACCGCCAATGACTGGAAACAGGGGAAAACGATACTCAGCCGTTGCCTGGACAAAGCTCCGCCCCGTTCCTACAGCTCCTTCTTCATAACCTCGGACGGAGCTACTGCCACCCAAAACAAACGCTTCATAGGGAGGTAAAGTACCCAGCACAGTGCCCGTTTGAATATTAAAGGCAAGGGCTTGAGCACCCTCGGAAAAGTTGATGAACTTGACGGGCATGTAGTAGCTATAGCTAGCCCGCAAACGATTCATCAAAATACTGCCTGAGCCCACCGGTATTGACTGTTCAGTTCCAAAGCGGAAGAGAGAACCACTGGTGGGTTGCAGGGGGTTATTGCGTCGATCTTGCACTACCCCAAACTGCACGGTTAGTAAATCATCAACCCCCGAAGAACTAATACTCAATGGATTACCCAATGCATCAAAGGGAGTAATATTGCGATCCGCATCTCGTATGGAAACCTGTTGATACTGGAGTCCCAGGGAGGCACTGATACCGCCATCTAGCGGTCGGGTAAAGGTGAGTCCACCTCCTAAACGGTCAACACGGGGGGTATCACCATTGGGAAGGTTCACATCGACCGGCCCATTGTCAAAGACTAGAGAAATGGATCGCTGATTAAACAGATTGACCGAGTAGGCAGTGCGGAAGGGATCACCGGCAATCCAGGGATCGGTAAAGCTGATATTAAACAGCAGTTCGCGCTCACCCAGTTGAATTTCACCGCCAATCTTTTGGTTGTTGCCGCCTAGGTTTTGCTCTTGATAGCTGATGGTGCCAAACAAACCACTGGCAGAGCTAATGCCCAAACCAGCGGCGATCGATCCTGTATTTTTCTCAATTACATTGGCTACTACAATTACCTTTCGGGGGTCTGTCCCTGGATTGAGAGACAGGCGAACATCTTCAAAAATCCCTAAACCAAAGACTCGTTGTAAGTCTCTTTCAGCCTGGGAGCGGTTAAATACTTGCCCTGGCTTAAGATTAAACTCACGGGTAATGATGAACTCACGGGTACGACCTTTAATCGGCTGCCCTTGGGCATCGGTTGCTTCGCCTTCCTTATTGAGGAAGTTGACTTTAACATCCTCTACTACCCCTTCCGCCACTTCTAAGGTCACAGCACCTGATTCAGAGACCTGGGGCGCACCAATAACCTGAGCCAAAACATAGCCCTGATCTTGGTACCACTTATTTAGAGCTGTAATTCCTTCTTGAAAGCGGCGCAGGTTCAAAATACTGCCGTACTGGTCTTTGAAAATATCGTCTACCACAGTTTGAGGTAAGACTTGATTGCCTTGCACCTTAACTCCGGTGAGTACAGGATTGGGTTGCACTTCAAAGGTGACTCGCACCCCCAAAGGTGTATCTTCAGGAACGGCTCGCACAGTGGAGAAGAAACCAGTGGCGAAAATAGCATTAATATCTTCGTTAAGCTCGGAGCGGGTCACCGTACGACCTGGACGGGTACGCAATACTTGGTAGACCGTGTTCTGCAGATCTCCCTCTACACCACTCACTACAACTTCTGAGACCAAAACCCGAGGTTCAGCCTCTGGGGATACAACTGGAGGAGGGGTTTGAGGCCCCTCTCCTGGAACAGAAGGAGTCGGAGGCGTCGGAGGGGGCTGAACAGGGGGGAGATTTAGGTTGGGGGGTGAGACACCAGGTGTTAAATCAAATTGCAGTTGATTGGGCGTTTCTCTAAAGGGAGACAGCGTGGGTGGGGGTACCTGATCTGGAGTTTGAGAAGGTGGAGGTACGGGAGTAAAAGCTGGGGCTGGGGATGCTCCTGAGCCTTCTGTGGCTCCTGATGGAGGAGTAGAGCTTGGTGCAGTTGCCTGAGCAATCAACTTAGGAGGAATAAACTCAGGAGAAATAAACTCAGGGGGAAAGAGCTCCGGTTGACTCATCGCTCGAACCACAAAATCACGCCTAGGAGCCTGTGACTGGATCTTGCTGCTTCCATCTTGC
>JAYKHH010000524.1:0-6296 GCA_035285265.1 Leptolyngbyaceae cyanobacterium
ACCCTACCGAGCAATTAGCGGAGCCAGTTTAGGAATCGGTTGTTTTTGATGAGGCTGACATTTCTCTAGTCTAAGTACGTCCAGAGAAAAACCTGAAAGTCTCTCAGGAATAACCGAGCCAGACCGCCACACCCGATTTAGGAGATCCCCATGAAAGATGTTGTTTTGACTGCCCCAGACCAAGAGCGACACACCTACTTCTTCGCTTTCTATGGGACAGGCTTTCAAAAACAAACAGGTTTACTACATGTTGAGCATGATTTTAGCGTCTCAGTCAAAGAGCTACACATCCTCATTCGCGAAAGAATCAACGAAGTCCTAGGGGAAGATACTCCCTCTTGCTTTCAGATTTTTGCCTTGGCTGCACCTCAACCCCTGCCCTGTTTAGCTTAAAAGTTTTCTGTAGGTCTTAACGTTATTGGATTCTAGTAGAGGCAATTCGTGTCTCTACTTTTTTCTTTTTAAACATTAGCGATCCTTGATTGCACCGTAGCGCAGGCATCTTGCCTGCCTTCGTCTAGAAGTATCCCTACCCCTACCCTGCGTTCTAACCAGGTACCGTAAGCGGTTGACCATTATCTTTTGCCTGCAACTTCAGTAAAAATGGAACGGCACGAGTTGCCCAGCGTTGGGCCGAGGGATAGGCGGCTGCCTCTGCGCCAAAGCAAATCTCCAGCATGTCTGTATGAATAATGCCAGGATTTAGGGGGATCGCTGCCATTCCCCTCGGTAACTCCTCTGCCAAAGCCTGGGTTAGCCCCTCGATCGCCCACTTAGAAGCACAGTAGGGAGCGACCTGAGGGGACGTAGATCGTCCCCAGCCCGAACTGAAATTCACAATAATGCCCCGTTGCCGCTTCACCATCGCTGGCACAAAGGCTTGGATGATATGAAAGACCCCCTTGATATTGACATCGATGAGTTGAGAAAACTCTTCCGTAGGGATTTGCCAGAGGGGAGCCAGATGATTAATCAGAGCCGCATTGTTGAGCAAGAGATCGGGAGGCTCCTGACCAAAGAGTAACTCCTTGGCCCAGGATTCTACCTGTTGAGCATTGGCAACATCGACGACAGCAAACTGATGGGGTGCTCCAAACCGTTGATTCAGTTGGGCGATCGCATCTGTAGATCGAGCACAGCCAAACACGGTATGCCCCCGCTCAATAAACTGCTCGGTCATCGCTAAACCGAGTCCCTGACTAACGCCTGTGATTAGAATATTTTGGCTCATAATATTGAATGGCATGGCTGAGAGCGCAATACACTTTCAACCATGCCATATTCAAAAACTAAAATGCTAGAAATGAGACCCCGTTACAATCCTTGATATCACGCAAGTTCTGTTCACGGGAATTGTACTAATCGCAATGGGTTGAGGCCATACTTTCAGACCTAATTGTTGTTGGTTCAGGGGTACTTTGTGGCGATCGCGCTAGCACTTCTTCATCAGAGATGCAATTTTCTTCCTGCCAGAGCCAAGCTTCTTCTAGGCTTTCCCAGGACGGTGCAAACGGGGGGATCGTCAGTGGGCAAGCTTTCCAAGCACCTTGAACAGGCACACTCAATTTTTGACAATGACCACCACGCCTTCCCTCCGGCACGTAAGAGCCACAGTGTCTACAGCTAGAGGCAAGAGGGTTTAGGCTTCTCATAAAAGTAATCTCTGTCAATAATAGAGTTACCCTAATTTTGGACTAAAGTATTTAACGTATTTAAGGTATTCAAATCCTTATTTGGCTTGGCTTTTAGCGATCCCCGTTACTCAAAATCTTTTAGATTGTCTTTATATTCCTGTTAAAAACAGATACATTAAACCCAGAGATTAAAAACTAATCAACTTTTGAGGTGCCAAGCTGATTTTTGCTTAAACCAAGTGGGGATCAACTTAAAACTAGAAAAAGTGGTTACGGCAATCATTCTCTAGTTCTGTAAACAGAAGCGTTATGGTAGACCTAAACTGTTGATTATGCAATGTACAACTCAACTGCCATCTGCACCAGATTTTTTCTTGCGAAAGGGAACCTCGAAACATTCAAATCCTCCTGCATAAAAGAACAAGTTTGGGGTTTTGGGGCGGCGAAGCCGCCCCAAAACCTCGATTAATCGATGTGTCCCAAAGCTGGTACTGGGGTTGCTAGCAGTCCTAATCTCCGGTCAAGACAGAAAATCCAGGAGATTGGTGTACCTTAGATAAGCAACAGGCTTTAGGGCTAACCCAATTAGTGCCTGAATAAAATAAAATTGCCTTGGAGTTAATCAAATGGCTCAGGCTCAAATTTCTACTCCCTCACAACTGCTCACCTTTGAGGAATATCAGAATTACCAGGGTGAAGCCGGGATTCGTTATGAGTTATTTAGGGGCCAATTGATCCCCATGGCAACACCATCAGGACTACATACCAATATTTGTGAATTTCTGGTCTATCAGTTCCAACGTTACTTTGCTCGTAAAAACCTCTTCTGGGTCGCCAAGACCGATGCGGGTGTGAGAACTGAATTTGACTCCTCACGAATTCCTGATGTGATAGGGTGTAGCCAAAACCTTTGGGAGCGGGTCTGCGATCGTCCAGGAGCTGGCATTCTCGATTTTGAGGAAGTGCCGCTGTTGGTCGTGGAGGTGGTCAGCGACAACTGGCGACAGGACTATATTCGTAAACGAGCCGAATATGCCCTGATTGAGGTTCCCGAATATTGGATTGTAGATCCTGAGCGCCATCGCGTTTGGGTATTAACCAATCCCGAAAGTGAAGACAGTTACGACCGAGTGGAATTTCGAGCTGAACATAGGATTCAGTCAGCTCAACTCCCCGACTTGGCGTTATCAGTGGCTCAAGTCCTAGCTCCACCCTTAGTTGAGGAGTTGATCAAGCAAGAAGCAACTGAGCGGCAAGACTTGCAACAACAATTGGCCGCAGAACGCCAAAAATCTGAACGCTTAGCCGATCAATTACGCCAATTAGAATCCGAAAAGGGAATTCCCTAGAGAAACAGCATTCACCAAAGGGAGAAGGAGGGTATCTTCACTCTACAGCAGCAGAGTTAACACCTTCCTGGATGCCACGAGCCGCTCGCTCTTTGGTGAGAAGGTCAACGGTATCGCCTAAAGCGGTTGTTAAGCTCTTGCGAGTCTGCAGGTGATTGGCTTGCTCAGTTTCTAAGGCTTGGGTAAGTTGTAGTACCTGCTCTTGGAGTTGGCTACATGCTAGTAATGCCTCGGTTAACCGCCGTTGCAGGTCGGTCGTGGTTTGCAGCTTTTCCACTTCTGCTTGGATGTCAGACGCAGGCACGGCAAGCTCTCGATCCAACGCAGCCCCTCCCCGTAACCGCTGAATTTCAGCATTCAATCCCTCAATTTTTTGTTGAGTTGATGCCGCTTCGGTTCGTCGCTGTTGGGCCTCTGTTTCGTAGAGCTTGCGCCAGTTGGCTGCACTGGAATCCGCTGCATTCCGATCTTTTTGGGTTTCTGCTAACTGCTGCTGCAACGCTTTGATTTCAGCCAACCACTTTGTTACATCCTGGCTCATCTGTCATCAATCCTGATTCAAGGGAAGGGGCGATCGCTAGAGTAGGGGAAGTATTCGGTAACTATTCTGGAGATACCCTACCAGCTTTCGTACCGAATGCTAAAGCCTACGGCATGGCTTCGCTAGCGCCCCTACAGTGCTAAGACTGCCATATTTTGGGGATTTCAGAGCAAAACCTGGGTGAGAAACCTGGGAGCAGGTAAGATGATCACCAATAACAGTCCCAAGACTAATAATCCCCAAAGATCCCGCTGATTATCTAACTCGCTCACATCATTGAGGGTTGGCTCATTCAAAATGGGCATAAAGAAAAGCAAAATTGCCCAGATTAATAGCTCTGGTTGCACCAACGATAAAGCCAATACCAATAACCGTGAAACCTGCCCGATCGCGGCCCCGGTTCGTTGCCCAAACATGGCATGGACAATGCGACCTCCATCCAATTGACCCACAGGCATCAGGTTCAAGGCAGTGACAATGAGTCCCAAGCATCCAGCGATCGCCACCGGGTGCAGTTTAATGGCCGAATCCAGGGTGAGAGCACCCCCCAGCACTACCTTACTGAGCAACATCACCAGCAAGGAGACACTGGGATTAAACGCATTGAAGTCTAAACTCGTGGCCTTTGCGGGGAGGGGTACAACCTGAGATAAAGCTAGACCCACCATTAAGAGCGGCAGGGTGACTACTAAGCCCGCGAGGGGGCCAGAAATACTCAGGTCAAACAGAGCTTTACGATTAGGCACGGGGGAGCGAATCTGGGTAAAGGCTCCGAAGGTACCGAGGAAGAAGGGGACTGGAATGAAGTAAGGCAAGGCTGCCCGCATTTTGTAAAAACGAGCCGTAAAATAATGCCCCAATTCATGCACCCCCAAAATAGTAACTAGGGATAAAGCATAGGGTAGCCCTGTTAACCACAGGTTAGAATTGGCCCTCAGAGCCTCAGCAGACACACCTGCCAGTTCAATTCCGGCGACAGTGGTGGTGAATACGGTTGCCACTAGCAATCCCAGAGCTACCAGAGGGCGATTCAAGGGATCTGACTTGGACTTGGATTGACCAGGGACTTGATCAGACGCTTGCCCAGAGGTTTGAGCTTGGGGATTTGGCACCAAGGCAAAGAAGGGCTTGCTATTGAAGCCTTCCTGAAAAATCACTAGGAAGCGATCGCCAAACCGAGCTTCAATATTCTCCCGAATTGTTTTATAGGCAACTTCTGGAGTCGAGCGCAACTGCCCCCGACACACAACGGCCTGGAGGCGTTGCTCTACCTTTTGTAGGTAATAGACTGACCAAGGGAAGCAGTTTTGTAAATTTGCCTCTTCGGTTTTATCCAGAAGGCGAGTCTCAGCAGACTGGTTTTCGGTCTGAGTTCCCGTTGCCTGAGAGTTAACCGTTGAGGGCTGCTTCGGCGACTCTGCAGCATTCCCTGGGGTTGACGGGGAGTCTTGCCGTCCCCGTTGTACCAGAAACCAGTACAACTGAAAACACACCACGAAAGGCCCTAGCACTAGGGCTAAGGGCATGGGAGTTTTTTCACCATAAACTAACGTCCAGGCACTCCATACGAACGCAGGAGTCATCATGACTAGCCATAAAATCCACACGGGCGTGCGAGTAAGACCAGCCACACTTCGCTGCACGATAAAGTAGGTAATCAGGCCCAACAAAAGCAACCAAACAATCATGTGATGTCCAAAAAACCACGAGTTGTCCTGGACGACCAGGCTAATACCATTTTTGCGTTTCCACCCAACCGAGACACCCTCGGATCTACAGCCTATCTCATTGTAGAAAACCAGATGGTAGAAAACCAAACGGTAGGAAACCAAACCAACCTCCTGATCGATTGTCCGGCCTGGGAGGAAGTCAATCAAGCTTTTCTCCAGGAGCAGGGAGGCATCCAGTGGCTATTGATCACCCATCGCGGGGGACTTGCCAAAGCACGGGAAATTCAACAAGCGTTCAACTGTAGGATTGCGATTCAAGAACAGGAAGCATACCTGTTACCGGGTTTAGAGGTCACCTCCTTTCATCAGACCTTTCGCTTTACCCCCCACAGCGAAGCGATCTGGACCCCAGGGCACACGCCTGGATCCTCCTGTCTCTATCACAGCACTAACGGGGGAATTCTGTTTACAGGACGGCATCTCCTCCCCAATCAAAGCGGGAATCCCGTTCCCTTGAAAACGGCTAAAACCTTCCATTGGCCTCGACAACTTCGCAGTGTCCAAGCATTGCGCGATCGCTTTACCCCAGAGACCCTGAATTTAATCTGCCCTGGAGCCAATACGGGGTTTTTACGGGGAGAACGGGCGATCGCCGATGCCTATCAGCGCTTATCTCAGCTAGATTTAACCGCGTGCCTAGAACAAAAAGTTTTACTGTGAAATTTCTGATGAATTGGCTGGCAAGCGATACCCAAAGAAATCAATTCGATAATCCGTGATGCGAACCCCCGTTTGTTGTTCTATCTGGCGCAGCAAATCTTCAGGTAGCTCTAGATGCACATCTAAAATTTGGTTCGTATCTAGACAGTTTACATGGCTATGGGAATCACTGATGTTGCCGTATAGGCGGCCTTCTGAGCGCTCCATGCATTCAATAATCCCTTGCTCAGAGAGGGCTTCTAAATTCTGGTAGACCGAGGTATGACCAATTTCTTTGCCTTGACGATTCAAGCGATCGTAAATCTCACGGGCTGATAGGTGTTCTTGGGCTTGCCACAGTAATTCTAGAATGAAGCGACGCTGACGACTGAGGCGCATTCCC
>JAYKHH010000525.1:0-3009 GCA_035285265.1 Leptolyngbyaceae cyanobacterium
ATCAATCCTGGTAACTCCGGTGGCCCGCTATTGAATCAACAGGGCCAAGTCATTGGCATGAATACGGCGATTATTGGGGGTGCCCAGGGATTGGGATTTGCGATTCCGATGAATCGTGCTCAGCAGATTGCTCAGCAATTAATCACGAAGGGCCAGGTTGATCATGCGTATTTAGGAGTGCAGATGGCAACCCTTACCCCAGCTCTGAAGGAAAATCTCAACCGTGAGTCGAACGGGAGTATCCAAGTACAAGCTGAGCGAGGGGTGGTGATTGTAGGAGTCGCTAGAAATTCCCCCGCCGACCGAGCAGGGCTAAAACCCGGAGATGTGATCCAGCAAGTGGGCCGTAACGCGGTGCAAACGGCTGATCAAATTCAGCAAGCAGTAGAGAACAGCACCATTGGCAGCAACTTACCCTTAGAAATTAACCGGAATGGTCGTAACTTAACCCTATCGGTCACACCAGGCAAATTCCCTGACCCAATATCTGGGTAGAAACCGATAGGTTTTTAGTGTTACAACCAAGGATGTAGCAATCCTGATCTCAGTAGGGTTGATGAATCCATTGCCAGAACCATGACGGATTGCTGAACTAATTAGCTATTGCCAGCCTAATTTGAGCAATTCCACGGTTCTATAAAGGGGTTTACTACGGTTTACAATTCCAAAAGTGATGAGTTGGGGGCAAGAGTGAAGCCTTGAATAATGCCGATCGCCCAGGAAAACCACAGCCTGCACCTGTTCCCTTTCTGGATGATATTCCTGAGGCTGTCCGTGAAACCTCCGACGTAGATCCACAGCCTCCGATTCAACGAGTTGTTTTGCTATGGGGAAGCGCTGGGTTAGGCGCGATCGCCTTTGCCACTATGCTTTGGCTAGGATTTCGAGCCTTCCAGCCCTCTACTGCTATCCCCTCAGCTAGCAGCACCAATGGCACCTCCGGCGAATCCAAAAACCTGACGGGTTCTCCTGCTAGTCAATCAGCTTCTTCCTTACTAGGGCACTTGCCCTATAAAGAAGTCCCTGAGCAAGAATTGCAAGCACTCACAGCAGATCCAGCGATCAGACTCCGTAAACCTGCAGCCCAGGCGTTTGAAAACATGATTGCAGCCGCTGCAGCGGATGGGGTGCGGTTGGTACCCATTTCTGGGTTTCGTTCCCTAGCCGACCAGCAACAATTATTTTTTGATGTAAAAGCCGAGCGAGGGCAGGCAGCTACCAAACGGGCTGAAGTGAGCGCTCCTCCAGGTTATAGTGAGCATCATACGGGCTATGCAATCGATCTAGGTGACTGGAATGCACCAGCGGCTGATTTAAGCCCAAACTTTGAGAAAACGGCAGCTTTTCAGTGGCTCCAGACCCATGCCGTGCGCTTTAATTTTGAGCTGTCTTTCCCAAAGGGGAACCCTCAGGGCATTAGCTATGAACCTTGGCATTGGCGCTTTGTGGGCGATCGCGATAGCCTAGAGACCTTCTATCAAGCCCGTTCACCCAAATAGATCCGCAATAGATGAGCCAAACTGCCCTCAATCTCGTTGCCATTTCTATCTTTGTTTTAACCCTGTCTACCTTGCTAGGGCCGCTGTTCAATCTATCTTCTGCTGTTCCTGCATTAGCAGCTTTTACCCTGCTTGGACTCGCCACCTTAGATACGCTGAGTTGGCGAGGGCAAGGAGGAACGCTCCTTTTAGACTGGCTAGCCAGTATTTCCCCAAAGCATCGAGAGCGAGTGATTCACCACGAAGCAGGGCATTTTCTGGTGGCTTATGTGTTGGGAATTCCAGTCACCAGCTACACCCTCACTGCTTGGGAAGCCTTTAGGCAAGGTCAACCTGGCCTAGGAGGTGTTACCTTTGACACCCAATCATTAGAGACCCAAGCTACAGGCAATCAGGCTCTCCTCACCCCCCTGCTCGAAAAATACTTTACGGTTTGGATGGCTGGGGCTGTTGCAGAAACCTTGGTCTATGGCAAAGCCGAAGGGGGTGCCGATGATCGCAACAAATTTCGGTTACTGTGGAGCCAACTTCGTCGTCCCTCCGTTGAAGGCGAACAAAAAGAACGCTGGGCAACCCAACAATCTAAGCAACTCCTCCAACAAAATTGGCCTGCCTACGAAGCCTTAGTCCATGCCTTAGAACAACGAGCTTCTATAGCAGAATGTTATCAACTCCTGGATCAGCACTGCGGTCAAAATTATTAGGATCTCAGTAAAAGTATTTTTCTTGCGGCAGCAATAATTTTGAAGAGCATCTTTGCAAAATCGGAGATGATAGTAAGGTAAGGCTAGGAAATCATGGGCATTGAGTGATTGACCATAACCTAGATCAAACTGCAAATGCCTTTGTAGACTTTGGTAAAAAAAAGTTCTCGTTTTGGCAGGAGGGTAAGGCAATGAGTCATTTACAAACCAGACCACGCATTGACACCTGGATTTCCGCCTCCTGGGATGAGTATCTTCGCACCCTTGAAGACCCAATTTATAAGCAGGCAAAAGGCTATTACTATAAGGGACACATGAGGATTGAGATGTCACCCGTTAGCTTTGATCATGGCAAAGACCATGTGGTGCTCATCTTTGCAGTGAGCTTATTTACGGCACTCAAGGGTATTCCAGCAACCGGATTAGACACAACAACATTACGTAAAAAGGAAATGCGGGAATGTCAACCAGATGTGTCTTATTACCTGGGAGATCGCTCGCAAGCGATTCCATCAGGAACTGGCATTGTGAATCTGGATCAATACCCTGCACCCAATTTAGTGATTGAGGTTGCTAAATCTTCTTTGTTAGATGATGTGGGTACAAAACGAGCACTGTATGAAGAATTGGGCGTGAGTGAATATTGGGTAGTGGATGTGCAAAATGCTCAACTCCTTGCCTATGCCATTGCAGATCAAGGCAGTAAACAGATTCAGGTATCGCAGGTATTACCAGGACTGCTCCTTGCTGTTTTAGAAGAGGCGCTCCGTCGCAGTCGAGAAACCAATCAATCCCAGATGGGAGCC
>JAYKHH010000526.1:0-3331 GCA_035285265.1 Leptolyngbyaceae cyanobacterium
TTTAGAGAGTTCTGAGCAGAGTGAGTGGATTCTAGGAATTGATGCAGATACTCAACCCCATCCCGGCTTGGTCGCTAGCCTCCTCAAAACTGCCTTGGCAGAACAGTATGACTTGGTTTCCCTTTCGCCACAGTTTATCCTGAAGTATCCTGGCGAACTGTGGCTACAGCCTTCATTGCTATTAACGCTGGTGTATCGCTTTGGCTCAGCAGGAGATACTAGTAATCCATCCGAACGGGTGATGGCAAATGGTCAGTGTTTTCTATGCCGCCGCTCTGTTCTAGCGCAATTGGGTGGTTACAGTAGTGCCCGCAGTTCTTTCTGTGATGATGTGACCCTCGCACGATACGCCGCAGCTCAGGGTGCCAAAGTAGGCTTCCTGGATGGAGCTAAGCTGATCAAGGTACGGATGTATGAGGGAGCATTGGAAACTTGGCGAGAATGGGGGCGATCGCTCGATCTCAAAGATGCGGCCTCCATTGCTCAGGTTTGGGGCGATCTGTGGCTCCTCTTTACGATTCAAGGCTTACCCATCCCTGCCAGCTTGTTATTAGTAGCCCTCTGGCTACAAGGAAACGCTTCTTTCCCAGTGTTAGCAGCTCTCAGCTTAAATGGATTGTTGGTACTAATCCGAGTGGCATTATTGTGGGCGATCGCCCCTTCCTACGACCGCACCCAAGGCAAACTTGCCTGGACGTTTTGGCTCTCCCCCCTCGCCGATCCCCTGGCAGTGCTCCGAATTTTTCTGTCCTCGATTCAGACACCCACTCAATGGCGAGGGCGTAGCTATGGATAGACGTTATCCTGCATTGTCCAAACCAGATTAATTGGCAGAGGCATCTTACCTACCCACCATAGAAGTCTCCTGGATTTAGGGGATAGGAGAGCGCTATACTCGTTGGCATTTACGCAAAGTCGCCTTGAGGTGAATTTGACTGGGCAGTTTTTCGCTAGGAAACTAACATACGCACTGGTTCACGAATGGTTAACGCCAAAAGCGACGGGAGGCTCAGAATTAGTTGTTGAAGAAATTCTGAAGCATATTGATGCTAAGCTTTATGCCCTGATTGACTTTGAATCTACAAACCCCAAGAGTTATTTATTTAATCGCAGCATTGGTACGACTTTTCTACAACACCTCCCCTTCGCTCGCAATGGTGTGCAGAAATATCTGCCCCTCCTGCCCCTAGCGATTGAACAGTTAGATTTGCGCGAGTATGACATCATCCTCTCCTCATCCCATGCTGTCGCCAAAGGAGTCCTCACGGCACCCCAGCAACTCCACATTTGCTACTGCCATACCCCCATGCGCTATGCCTGGGATATGACCTTTGATTATCTACGGAACAGTCCGCTGGGGCATGGCCCCCAAGGTTTTTTAACCCGTTACCTAATCCATCACCTGCGTCAGTGGGATGTGATCTCAGCCAATCGAGTCGATTACTTTATTGCTAACTCAAAGCACACAGCCCGTCGTATTTGGCGCTATTACCGCCGACCCGCAGAAGTTATTTATCCTCCCGTGAACACCACACGATTCACCTTCCAGTCCCAGAAACACGATTTTTATCTCACGGTTTCCCGCTTGGTGAGTTACAAAAAAATTGCTTTAATTGTCAAAGTCTTTAATCGCCTGGGGTATCCCTTAGTCGTAATTGGCAGTGGCCCTGAATTAAGCCAGTTGCAGCAGATTGCTCAACCCAATATCAAGCTTCTTGGATGGCAACCTAACAACATTGTGGAGCAATACATGGCAGAGGCAAAAGCCTTTGTTTATGCTGCCTACGAAGACTTTGGGATTGCCCCTGTAGAAGCCCAAGCCTGTGGCACGCCTGTAATTGCCTACGGGGTCGGGGGTACCCTAGAGACCATTCGAGATATTCGGCAGCATCCTACATCGGGTACAGGCTTATTATTTGCAACGCAAACCGAATCCTCTTTAAGCGAGGCTATAGAACTGTTTGAGACCCATCAATCGCATTTTAGCTCCGAATATATACGGTTGCATTCCATGCAGTTTGATGTTGAAGTGTTCAAACGCCGTTATCTTAGCTTTGTAGAACATTGCTATCAGGAGTTTGAGTCTCAAAGTTTTGACGAAGTTCGTTAAAAAGTATTTTTAACGGGCAAAAATACATTAAGGAGTGTTTCTGGCCTTATGATGAGGACTGTGTGGTGTGTGAATTGAAGGAGTACAATGACTGCTCAAAGTCAACCGATCTCCGCCAAGACAATTCGGGCGATTGTAAAACGTGGATTACAACCACGGTTCCTGAATAGGTTGGATGGGGTTTTTTCAAAGCGACTGTTCGATATTATTTTCTCCCTCTTGGCTCTGATTGTATTTTCTCCCCTTTATCTTCTATTGGCCTTGTTAATTGCCCTGACCTCACCGGGGCCAATTTTTTATATACATGAGCGGGTTGGAAAGAACCATAAAACCTTCAATTGCATCAAATTCCGAACCATGATCACCAATGCGGACGAAGTATTGAAAGAAATCATGGAAACTTCTCCTCATCTGTCCCAAGAGTTTGAAGATACCTTTAAACTCAAGCAGGATCCTCGCATCACCCCGATTGGTCGATTTCTACGGGTGACTAGCTTAGATGAATTTCCTCAATTCTGGAATGTGTTGAAAGGGGATATGAGTGTGGTTGGGCCTCGTCCCCTTGTCAAAGAGGAGTTGCCAAAATACGGAAAGTATATTGATAGAATTCTCATGGCTCGGCCTGGAATTACGGGATTGTGGCAAGTCTCTGGGCGCAATGACATCCCCTATCCGCGCCGAGTTCAGATCGATCTTTACTACGTCAACTACCAAAATTTTTGGATGGATCTCTGGGTCGTAATCAAAACGATTGGCATTGTGATCTTTCCCAAAAACAATGGAGCTTATTAAATCAAAACTACTAAGGAAGACTAAACATGGCTGAACGTAGATGTGCACTTCTAACAGGCATCACGGGTCAAGATGGCTCTTATTTGAGTGAACTCTTGCTAGAACAAGGTTACGAAGTGCATGGTATTATTCGGCGGACTTCCACCTTTAACACCGACCGGATTGACCATATCTATGAAGACCCTCACCAAGAGGACGTACGGCTTCATTTACACTATGGCGACTTGACGGATGGCACTACTCTACGCCGGATTCTAGAAGAGATTCAGCCCACCGAAGTCTATAATCTAGGTGCCCAGTCCCATGTTCGCGTAAGCTTTGATGCTCCAGAATATACCGTTGACACGGTGGCGGTTGGGGTATTGCGGCTTTTAGAAGCAATTCGAGATTACCAACAGCGGGTTCAGGAGCAAGTACGTTTTTATCAAG
>JAYKHH010000527.1:0-3619 GCA_035285265.1 Leptolyngbyaceae cyanobacterium
TTTTTAAGGGGGGTAGGGGGGATCTCTTCTAAAATCCTTAGGAGAAGAGATCCCCCTGAATTTCCCTGAATTCCCTTTAGAAGAGATCCCCCTAAATCCCCCTTAGAAAGGGGGACTGAAATTCCAACTGTATCTGCTTGCCCCTGACACCTGACACCTATAAAGTCACCGTATAAGCATCCCGAATGCCTGGAACCTTGGTAAACTCATCCAAAACTCCTTCCGGCAAAGGATCATCAATACTCAGCACCATCACCGCATCCCCCCGCACAATTTTACGGCCCACCTGCATACTGGCGATATTCACATTGAAATCACCCAACATCGAACCAATTTTGCCAATGATCCCTGGCATATCTCGGTGCAACGTAAACAGCATATAACGGCTGGGAGATACGTTAATGGGGAAATCATCCACACTGGTAACGCGGACTTCATTGTCCCCTAGCAACGCACCCGTAACAGAGTGTTCACCCAAAGCTCCCTTAGCGACCAGATGCAGAGAACCTGCGTAGTCCTTCACAGAAGCATCCCGTGTTTCAATCACACGGATCCCCCGCTCTTTAGCCTCAATGCTGGCATTGACATAATTGACCCGCTCTTGCAAAGCATGGGACAGCAACCCTTTCAGCGCTGCCACCACCACAGGCTGACTATCGCTAGTCGCCAATTCCCCTTGAAGGCGGATATTCAAGCTCTCGACTCGGCCTCCGACAAGTTGAGCAACTAGGTTCCCTAGGGTTTCAGCGAGTTGCAAGAAAGGCCGGAGTTTTTCCAACAATTCAGGACGCAGACCTGGAATATTAACGGCAGATCGAGCCGGTAAGCCCAGCAATACATCGCGAATTTGCTCTGCCACATCAATCGCTACATTCACCTGAGCTTCTTCCGTAGAGGCTCCGAGGTGGGGCGTTAAGATGGCTTGCTTGCCAAGGGAGCGCAGGGCAGATTCTCCCAAGGGTTCGGTTTCATAAACATCGATGGCAGCCCCAGCAATTTTGCCGGTTTGCAGGGCTTCTGCTAAAGCAACTTCGTCAATAATGCCACCCCGCGCACAGTTAATAATCCGGGCGGTGGGCTTCATCTTCGCCAGCGTTTCTGCATTAACGAGGTGAAGTGTTTCTGGGGTTTTAGGAATATGCAGGGTAATATAGTCAGCTTCCTGGAACAATAAATCCAGTTCTACTAAACGGCATCCCAACTGATCGGCCCGCTCGGTGGAGATAAAGGGATCATAGGCTAGCAATTTCATGCCCATCGCTCTGGCAACGGTGGCGACGTGCGCCCCAATTTTACCCAAACCGACAATACCCAAGGTTTTCTTATAAACCTCTACGCCCGTAAAGCTTTTGCGATCCCACTTGCCGCTTTTGACTGATTGATTGGCTTCTGGAATAAAGCGAGAGAGCGCCATCATCATGGCGAGGGTATGCTCGGCAGCAGCGATCGTGTTGCCTTCGGGAGAATTCACAACAATAATGCCCTTGCGAGTGGCAGCAGGGACATCCACGTTATCGACCCCAACTCCAGCCCGACCAATGATCTTAAGCTGAGTTGCAGCTTCGATCATTTCAGCCGTGATCCGGGTGCCAGAGCGAATCATCCAGGCATCGTATTCAGGCGCAATCCGAACTAATTCTTCGGGAGGCAGACCAATCTTAATGTCAACCTGAGCAACCTGGGAAAGGATATCAAGACCAACTTGATCGATAGGATCGGAGACGAGAACCTTTGACATGATGAGCCAGTAATTTTAACAGGAGAGACTTGCCCTAAATAAACTCTTGTTCTACATAGACTTTAGACAGTGACAAGCCAGAGCAACAAGGGTCGGCAGGGATATGCGGGGCCAGAATACTTAAAACTTAACCCCAGCGATCGCCACAAGAGGCAATTTTAACGGCAAAGGGTGTCCGTGGGGGCGATCGCTCGAAAGTTTTTCGTTTTGTCTGACTCCTAACACTTTGGCTAGCAACCCAATTAATTTTCAAATCCTCTGTGCTGAAATTGATTTTCAGGATGACAGCCCTACTTAAATTCAATTTCTGGCATTTCTAAATCCTGGGATAAATCTCTACCAGAAGGGCATGGCAGTGCCATGCCCCTACACGACTGCCCGATTTCCTTTACGATTGGCCTGCCCCGACCAACCTAGGACAACGACCTCTTCGCGCATTTGCTCTTTGGTTGCAGTGGCCACCCTCGTCCGAAATAAATCAATGCTCACCACTTCATAACCCAACACCTGAGCAATGTCTGCGAGTAACTGCCCCGTGCGAATCATCACTCGCAGAAAAGAAGCCTGATCCCCAACGACGTAGGCTAACTGAGCACCGGGACGCAGAATGGTTCTTAGCCCTGCCAAGTGCTTCGCCATACCACCAAAGTAAAGTTTGGTGACTCTGGCATACAGACGCTCTAATCCGCTGGTTTTCCCTAGCTCAATCCGTCGTGCCTCAATGGTTGCAGCGATTTTTTGAATCTCTGCGTGGGAAGCGACCCATTGATCATCATCATCGATTTTATAAACTCCTCGTGTATTGGAGCGGAGTAGCCCTCGCTTTAATGCTTGCAATTCAGCCTTGTTGTGAATGAACTCTAGCAGCACAGACTCTAATCGAGTCGTGCGGGTGTAGTCTTTCTCGTTGGGATAAGGCGGTGAAGTAATCACCGCATCAACAGAATATGGCTCTAGGATCTGAAGAATTTCACGGGAGTCGGCATGGTGGGCGATCGCCTCTGCATACGGCAATGTTTGGAGTTCCCGTAGATCCTTAGCCATGATTTGTACTTCAGATAGCCAAGCCTCGACAACGGGGGCATCTTCCTTGGCAACCCCTACACCGACTTCAGGGCCAAAATGTAGGTTACTGATTGACGTGACCAAAGCTTTTGAAAGTGCTAGTAATTCATGTTCGTAGCACTGCTCATCCCGATATTTTTTGAGTTGTTGCAGCAACACCAAAGTTTTGTGCAACGGCAGCGGACTAATGGAGTTTTTCAGGAGCAGCTTGAAACTCTCGTCCGGCAGAGTGAGTAATTGCCTTGGCGGTTTACTCAAGATCAGGCTAGTTGCCTCAGCAACTTGAGAAGCATGTTCCAGTAAGCGATCGGGATCAACGCGCCAATCCACCTTCAAACGACTGGCAAAATGAGCCATAGGGTTCGCTTCTATCCCAACACTAGGGATACCCAGCTTCTTGCACTCCACCAAGGTGGTTCCCGTGCCACAAAATGGATCTAGCACCCGATGGGTGTGATCCATGCCAAACCGTTGCAGGTAACCCCGCACCAGATGCGGGGGATAGGAGAGGACAAAGCGATACCAATCATGGGCATATCGGTCTTCAGCCGAGAGCCGATTAATTTCTGAGCGATATCGAGCCTGCTTGGTTTCTGGAGCCTGAGTAGTAGGTTCTAAAGGTTGCACGAGGGTCAAATTTTGGTCAATCAAAGCTTACAGTAACGCAGATTGACAACCGCGATCGCTGCTGTCACCCTAGGAAGCAGCGATCGCAGGAGGGGTGCAAGCTTTGCAACCCTACCGGAAACCTGAATTTTTAGCTTCTCTAGGCAGGAGGGCGAACTACAGGCGTTGGAGATGGAGAGGGACTGGGCT
>JAYKHH010000528.1:0-5167 GCA_035285265.1 Leptolyngbyaceae cyanobacterium
AACGATAAAAGTCCAGGAATTATCGAATTTACAGTTGCAGGTGGCTGATCTAGAACGCCAAAAAGCAGTGTTGCTTTATAACAGCACGGTGAGTTTCTTTATTCTGCTGTTAGTGATTGCATTAGTGGTTGCTTCTCCGGTAGGGGTGATGGTCAGTCGTTCCATTATTGGAACCTTAAGGGAAACCATTGCCATCCTCAATCAAACGGCTGTTGAGATTGCCACTGCGACGGAACAACAGGAACGAACCGCTGCTCATCAAGCTGCCTCAGTCAGCGAAACAACCATGACGATGGATGAGCTCAATGCTTCCTCTCAACAATCTGCTACTCAAGCCCAGGAATCCAGTTCCCGCGCGCAACAGGTGCTCACTCAGTCTGAGCTAGGCATGAAGGCCGTGCAAAAAACTCTGGAGGGGATGCAGGTTTTACATCAGAAGGTGGAGGCGATCGCCCTGCAAACCCACCAACTACAGACCCAGACTGACCAGATTGGGATTGTAACTGCCTTGGTAAGCGATTTAGCCAACCAAACCAATATGCTGGCCCTCAACGCTGCCGTAGAAGCAGCTCGCAATGGAGAACATGGGAAGGGCTTTGCGGTGGTAGCTGCAGAGATCCGGAAGCTAGCCAATCAAAGTCAGGCTTCCGTCGAAAAGATTAATACTCTGATCTCAGATATCCAAACTGCGATTCAAGCCACGGTCAGCACGACCGCCGATGGCACCACGACCGTTCAAACGGGCATTCAACTCGCCCAGAATACTGCTAATTCCTTTAGTAGTATCATGCAGGAAATTCAGACTGTAGTGAGGAGCAGTCAGCAAATCTCTCTCACGGCTCAGCAACAGGCGATCGCAACTCAACAGGTCGTAACGGCCATGAATTCCCTCAACACGGCAGCTCAAGAAACCGCTAGTGGCATCCGCCAAACTAAAGTAGGCACTCAAACTTTAAATGAGATGGCAGCACGCCTAGAAGGAATGGTGTGATTGATGCCAGCCACAAACAATTCATATAGGACAGGGCAAACACATCTTAAAATTTGATGACCCAATCTACCAATTTTTGGCTACGTGAATTCGATAGCCCGATGGTTGGGTAGACGCAGGAAAACCAATCTACGGCGATGGGCGATCGCACTACGCTTGTTGTTCTGAGTATTTGGCGATGCCAAGTGCCTGTCTTAGCGCCTCATCAGTCTGGCTTTCCCAGTCTGGATCTGAGATTTTAATCGTCACTTTAGGAGAGCGGGTTCTGAGTTCCTGATAGATGGGGTGAACAGCAGGGGTGCCCTTCAGATCCCAAAGCAAAGCCGTGAGCTGCTGCTTAGTCAGAGAAGTCAGGTCTAAGTGAGTCATAGCTCGTAGTCTCCGTTAGGAAGAATGCAAAGGGACTTGCGGAAAAATAAAATACCCACGATTCTAGAGAAGTAGCCAGCCGTTGAACTCTCGCTACTCCTAGCTGTTAACCCATGACTCTCTACCCTGCAACTGGATGCCCCCATTCAATCCACTATTCAAGATGCGGCCCAGAAACTGACTGGGCATCGCAAGCGTGACTTCATAGCAAAAGTTGCGGATTGCGGAGGATGATCTGCAAGGCTCTGCCTGCAAAGCAGAACGAGTCTTTGGGTGGAGCCGCCACAGCGTTCAATTGGGCTTGCACGAACGGCGCACTGGATTAATTTGTGTGGATAACTACCAAGCCCGGGGTCGTCACATTTTTGAGAATGTGTTTGAGCAAAATCAAGCATCCGACGACAATCCCCGCTCCTTACGCATCTCGATTGATAGCAAAGCCAAAGTCAAGATTGGCAACCTGTCACGTCAGGGCAAAGACCGCACCCTAGAGGCGAAAGAAGCCGCTGACCATGACACAGCATGGTCAGCCGTGTTGGTTCCCTTTGGCATTCTCAATCTACAAACGAATCAGTTATCCATTTACTTTGGCCAATCGGCAGAAACCAGCGATTTCATTGTCGATTGTTTAGCAGCTTGGTGGCAGGAGCACCACCCCGAAGCCCCCCAGATTGAGGAATGGGTGATTGACCTCGATGGGGGGAGTGCGACTCGCAGTAACCGCAGCCAATTTATCAAGCGCATGGTGGAGTTAGCTCAGGCCATTGGGGTGAGAATTCGCTTGATCTACTATCCGCCGTACCATAGTAAGTACAATCCCATCAAACGTTGTTGGGCAGTGCTAGAAAATTACTGGAATGGGGCAATTTTAGATTCGGTGGCGGCGGCAGTTGCCTGGGCTAGCTAGATGACTTGGAAGGGAATTGCGCCGATCGTTCAGCTCGTTGAGACCACCTATCAAACCGGAGTTAAAGTCTTGGCAGAGGAGTTAGAACAATACACCCCCTTGTGGCTGCGCTCGGAAACACTGCCCAAATGGGACATCAGGATTCTCCCGAACGGCCCGAACTGATGGGTATTTTATTAAACCGCAAATCCCTTGGGACTGGTTGATTCCAGCCTGATTGCCTTAGCCGAACGCCATCAAATCAAGCAAATCCTCACCCTGGATCGCTGCCACTTTAACCTCGTCAAACCAGAAGGGGTAGACTATTTCGAGCTTCTGCCATAGGGGGATGTAAGCAGGCTATTGTGGAATTAAGGGCAGCTATTTCAAGGACTATGAAGCCAAAATTTGCGGATGCGATCGCCTGGGAACAAGCCGAGTTGCTCATGCAGCCTGTCTTTATTCGGTTGATAGACAACCTGCGGAAACAACTGGAGCAATCAGACTGGAAGGGAACGTACCAGGATGTACCGATTTGGGCAGAGGAAATTCCTGAGGAAATCAAGGCAAAAGTCAGCAAGTTGCAAGAAAAGCTGAAAACTGCTTCCCCAGAACAAGCTGTTGAAATTGAACGAGCTTTGGCCCATCTGCCCTCTCCCTTACCGGGGTACCAGTTGTGCCTACAGAAACAGGATCAACAAATCAATATTGACCTGTGGGATCTCTGCTATCAAATTTGTTTTCAGAACTACCAGATCCCCCGACCTCCAGAGGTCGTAGATATTCTCGTGGAGATTGACACCAGCCTAATTGATGAAACTGGGGAAGTTGATTGGCAACAACTAGATACCAAAGCCCAGCGGATTGTCGGACAGGTTTTCGCGAACTTACCGGATGCTCTGGTTCCCTCCCCTTTGCTTTAGCGAAGCGGTGCGCTAGCACGGGAGGGCTAGGGTGGGGTAAATTCAGGACTCAGCCACACCGGAATCACCCCCCTTAATCTCCCACGCTCCCGCGCCGCTACGCTAAAGCCAAGGGGGAGAGACAAAATCAGGGTCTCTGGACTTGGACTCACGTCTACTGGGTAAAATTCAAACATAAAAATAGTTCAGAAATAAAGCTGGAGCAAAATGATTCAAGCATTGCAGGATATCCAAGCAGCAGCGGGAGCGGTATTTGAGTCAGTTGCTGGAAAGTCTGTTCCTATCAGCTTTGGGAATGATGCCCTGGCCCTACAAGCAGCTTCAGAAGGTGTGGCAGTGTGCGATCGCTCCCACTGGGGCAGAATTCAAGTCAGCGATGACGATCGCATCCGTTACTTACATAACCAAAGCACCAATGACTTTTATCAACTCAAACCCAAGGAGGGCTGTGATACTGTTTTTGTCACCTCTACGGCTCGCACCATTGACCTGGCTACGGCCTACGTTTTAGAAGACTCTGTGCTCTTGATCGTCTCCCCCCAACGCCAGGAGAAACTGGTGAATTGGCTCGATCGCTATATCTTCGGCGCAGACCGAGTCAAAATTAAAGACATTACCGATGAAACGGCAGCCTTTAGTTTAATTGGGCCAGATAGCCATCGACTGGTAGAGCAACTGGGTGGAGATGAACTGTTTGGCAAGCCCCACGCCAGTCATCAGGTCTCTAAACTCCTCGATGTCGAAGTTCGCATTGCCGTGGGTAGCGGTCTCGCCTCCCCAGGCTACACATTGATCGTCGATGCAGTCCATGCGGCAACTCTATGGCAACACTTGGTCGAGCAGTTGGCTGTCCCCTTGGGCGATCGCCTGTGGGAACAACTTCGGATTGCCCAAGGACGACCCGCTCCCGATCACGAACTCACCGAAGACTACAATCCCCTAGAAGCTGGGTTAGGACAAACCCTTTCCTTTGCCAAGGGCTGCTACATCGGGCAAGAGACGATCGCTCGCTTAAACACCTACCAAGGAGTAAAGCAGCAACTGTGGGGCGTGCGGCTGAGTGGGGTGGTTGAACCCGGCAGTGCCATTACCCTAGGGGAGGATAAGGTGGGCAAGCTGACCAGTGTGACAGAAACACCCCAGGGGGTCTTGGGTCTTGCCTACATTCGCACCAAAGCAGGCGGGGCGGGGCTAAAAGTCCAGATTGGTGAACAGGAAGGCGAAATTATTGACCTTCCCTTTGCCACCCGGATATAGCCCAATTTCTTTGCATCAAAACTTTACACAAGTACAATCAAGAACTTGCTGCCAGCAGATCCCCACCCTTTGGTAAACTTAGACTTTGGAATGATTTTTGTAAAACAGCGCCCAATCAGCAGTTAAGAGGATAGACGTGGAGAATACGCTCGGTCTGGAGATTATTGAGGTTGTAGAGCAAGCTGCGATCGCCTCATCAAAGTGGATGGGAAAAGGGGAAAAGAACATTGCCGACCAAGTAGCTGTAGAAGCTATGCGGGAACGGATGAATAAAATTTACATGCGCGGTCGCATCGTAATTGGAGAAGGTGAGCGGGATGATGCTCCCATGCTCTACATCGGGGAAGAAGTTGGAATTTGTACCCGTGAAGACGCTGGGAATTACTGTAATCCTGATGAACTGATTGAAATTGATATCGCGGTTGATCCCTGCGAAGGAACCAACCTGGTTGCCTATGGCCAAAACGGCTCCATGGCAGTGCTAGCGATTTCAGAAAAAGGCGGACTATTCGCAGCCCCTGACTTCTACATGAAGAAACTGGCTGCCCCTGCCGTGGCTCGTGGCAAGGTTGATATTCGTAAATCAGCCACAGAGAACCTCAAAATTCTCTCCGAGTGCATGAACCGCACTGTTGAAGAATTGGTCGTTGTGGTTATGGATCGTCCCCGTCACAAAGACTTAATTCAAGAAATCCGCACTGCGGGTGCTAGAGTCCGGTTGATCAGCGATGGAGACGTTTC